>DAONDQ010000027.1:0-27155 GCA_035402645.1 Candidatus Cloacimonadota bacterium
CCTCTTCTACATTGGCACCGATCGAAGTTCCAGACTTCAAGACCTGTTTTGCAAGTACAAATTCTCGCATGTCATGAATTAAATATCGATATAAATTCACTATTTTTAGTGCAAACGCATAGCTTTTTCTCATAATGATGCTATCTTCTTTCATTCTTCCTCCTATATCCCAAACTTTTAACTTTTAATTTTTAACTTTTAACTCCAAAATTGCTTTCGCGTGCCTCTCCCAACTGAACTCCTTGATTCTCTCGTATCCTTTGCGGATCATCGTTTCCCTGGTATCCCTGTTCCCCATGATCTCCACAATCCGATTGCGGATATCCCAGGCATCCTTGGGGTCAAATGTAAAGACGGCATCACCGCCCACTTCCGGCAATGATGAGCAATTGGAGCAAATCACAGGTGCCCCGCATGCCATGGCTTCCAGTAGAGAAAGACCGAATCCTTCCCACAGCGAAGGGAATATGTATAATTCACATTGTTCATAAAGTGCTTTCAGGTCCTGATTTGGGACAAATCCGAGGAAGTGGATGCTGTTTTTGGCAGTGGAAGCCTCCACGTAACGGTGGACGGTCTCTGCCCCATTCCAGTCAGAGCCGCCCAATACGAGATCATACTTATTCTTCATTTCCTGCGGGAGGTGTTCGTATGCCTTGATCAGGTTGAGATGATTCTTCCCGGGATGCTCTATGCGTGAGATGTAGAGGAGGAATGGTTTGCTTAGATGATATTTGTTCATGACCTCATCAATCGGGTGTGAATTTTGAAATTTCTCCTGGCTGAATCCGTTATGATTGACGATGATCCTGGACTCCGGGATATGATAGAACTGTATTAGATCCTTCTTTGTTTGTTCACTGACCGCCATGATCACATCAGCATCCTTCAGGTAGCGAGGAATGATGCTTGTTATATAGAACATCCTGAATTTATCATATTTCATGGGAATATGGAATTGGGAAAGATCATGAATGGTGACCACTGTCTTCAGCGGATAGGACGCCATGATCCTGCGATTACCTGCAGGAAGGAACATGAAATCATAGCGGTTTTTCCATTTTCTGACCTTGTGCGGGAGAATATAGAGGTGATACAGCATGCTAAGGATGGGCTTATGCAATTTGTTGGATACGGGAATGAAATGGATGGCATCGTTCTTCACGGGAAATTTCCCGATATCCTGCTCAAGCATGATCAGGTCGATTCGGGCATGATGAGAAAGCTCTTCCACGACTTTCTGGATGTATTCTGAAATTCCTGATTTTCCGTCATCATAAGCGAGACCGCTGATTAATATGCGCATTTCTTATCTCTCCTGTCACTTCGTGACTGTAGCATGTCTATCTTTCTCTCATTGCACAACGTCTTTTCCCTCCCTTTACAAATGGGAGGGAAACATTCCGGGTCTGCTGACGCGGACCCCTACGTCAAACTCATCCGTCACCAGACCCCCCTGCCCCCTTGGTAAAGGGGGAAAAAGCTGGGTATTTAATAACAAATCCCCAAATCACCTGTGACTTTTCTCCCCCTTCCCAAGGGGGATTCAGAGGGTCCCTTTATGCTTCGACAGGCTCAGTACGGCGTCCAAAGGGAAGGAATCTGCAACTTTTAACTTTTAATTTTTAATTTTTAACTTTGCCCTTGTACCCTTTCCAATACGCATATTTCTGGATCGACCGATGCAGCAGTGCATAGGGAATATATGTGATCTTTCCATGCTTGGTCAGATATATCGTATCTCGCATCCATTCCACCAGGGAGGAAAGCGCAACAGTTTTTAGGAAAGGCTTGTTCTCTCCCGGATAGATTCTGGCATCCGCTCTTCCCTCTCCGGAAAAACGCTTGAATAGCTGTTTCACAGTATAATCATGCGAATGTTCGACCTTGGCATCCGGCACATAGGTGATCTTGAATCCCCTCTGCTTCATCCGCCATGACCATTCGATATCTTCCGAATACTGGATCGTCGGATCAAAGGGATGTTCCCTGATAACCTCCGCCCGAACGGCAGAACTTGCCAGGGAGAAGAAATGTCTCCACAGGGCGGCGATTTTGCCATCACCAAAGGCTCTTGCATAGTCTTTTTTCACGAGAGGATTCGCAGTGGGTCTTGCCAATTGGTTGGCAAAGGTGGCAATAACCTCAGGATCCGTTTGAAACGGCTGCGTGAGTTTTTCCAGCCAGTCATTTGTACAGGGGATGCAGTCTGCATTATTGAAGACAATGATCTCCCCCCTGCAATGCTGGATGGCTTCATTCAATACGCGTCCGGGAATGTATTCTTCAGGAGCGATACTATAAAAGGTATCGGGTCCATATTGCTGGATGGATTCCCATGTCCCGTCGGTGGAACCGGAATCAACGCAGACAAGTTCAAAATCCTGCTGTGTCTGTGATTTCAGCATCCGGAGAACATATTTCACGTAGGGCATTTCATTTTTAGAACGCATGATGATGCTGATCTTGGGTTTAGACATGTTCTTCCCCTTCGGGAGTATAAATCTCCAAAATGGTCTCATTCACACCTTCATACCTCTTGCGGGTGAAGGTATCCACCATCAGCTTGATCATATTGAAGCCCAAACCGGCTGTGGGAAAGGAGTCCAGGCTCACATTATCGAAATGATCGACGTGAATATCGACTGTTTCCGGTACCCATTCGATGCCCTTATCCCAGAATCGTACGATCAGGTGCTTGCCCACGAGGGAAAATTCCACCACGATCTCAGCATCATAGCGATAGTGATACCCGTGCTTGATGATGTTGTTGAGAAATTCGTCCATGATCAATTCCACTCGTGCAGCTAAGGCTTTATCCCCTGTCCATGATAGAACCATCTCCTCGCATTTCACGGCTGCATCCGGAACATGCTTCAATGCCGAGCGTACGAGAAAGATCATCTTCTGCGAACACATGGTCTGTTCAGAGGGGTGTGTTCCGAGCTTGTAACTCGGCACCTGTATCTGGAAAGCGAAAAGCGTAAAATCATCCACGCTGACGCGATAGTTGTTTTCCACGAGGTAGTGTTTGATCCGATAGGGGAGAGTGATGCAATTATCGATCTGCAGGTGTTTCTCCATGATCTCTTCCAACCCGTGCAGTCCGAATTCCACTCCCTTGGGATTCGTGCATTCATTCAAACCATCCGTATAAAGGAATACAAGATTATCCGGGCGCAGGTGAACGATGTCCTCATCTCCATCCGTATAGACGAAATTTGCCTTCCAGCCCAAGGGAAGCGAACCGATTTCATTATGAATATGCGTCTTTCTCGTGGATATATCGTATTCCACCAATGGGGGATGTCCGGCATTGATGAATCGGTAGGTTTTATCTTCAAGGTCAAGTACACCGAAGATCATGGTCATGTAGTTATTGAGGAAAAGTTCCTTGCTGAGGGTTTCATTCAGGCGGGTAATGAGTGTGGGCAGATGCAGGTCGCGTTTTTCATTTTCCACGATCACCTTGATCACGGATTTCACACCTGTCATCAGCAATGCAGCTTGCACGCCATGACCGGAGATATCCCCGATATAGACGATATACTGGTTTTTGGCAATTTTGAATTTCTCGAAAAGGTCGCCGCCGACAAGTTGCGATGATGCATAATGGGAGGAAAAGATCACGTCATCTTCCACATAGATCCACTTGGGAAGCATCAGTTCCTGGATACGGGAAGCGGTTTGCAGGTCTTCGACGAGGGCGAGGTAGATCTCCCGGCGTTCCTTTTCCACCGCCTTGCTGCGCAGGATGTTATTGACCCTTGCCAGGAGTTCCATGGGTGTCCAGGGCTTCTTGATATAGTCATGAGCTCCCGCTTCAAATCCCCTGTTCAGCGACTCATCATCGGTGTTGGATGTTACCAGGATGACAGCCAGGTCAGGATGCTCCTTGCGAATGCGCATGCAGGTTTCATAACCGTCCAGTCCCGGCATGATCACATCCAGGAGAACCAGGTCGAAACTCTTTTCCTTCAGGATTTCCAAAGCTTTTTGTCCGCTGGTTACACTTTCACCTGTAAAATTGTTCTTACTCAGCGTATATTCGAGGATGCGGGTGTTCAGCACTTCATCATCCACGATCAGGATCCTGGGTTTGTCTTCCATGATCACCTCAAAACGGCAGAAAATTTCTTCCCCTTTTTACGAAAATACTGGAATGGATGGGTTTTCGTCAATAAAATATTTCACCCGGCGGGATTGGACATTCCGAAACCGGCGAGAGTTGCTATATAGAACAATACTTTATATATACGGTATCATTACGGTACCATTACGGATAATTACCGTTTTCATACCGTAATGGTACCGTAATGGTACTGTATTTTATTATGGAGACTGGTTGGTACATGTTGAAAAATCGAATTTTCTGACGAAAGTGAGTTGGAAAGAAAGAAGAAAAAAAAGGAGGTGTAATTTTACTGGGAGGGATGTTTTGAAGAAGAATTGAAATTAATTTTTAAATAATTCTAACTTCCTGATGGTTAAAAGATTATAGCTAAAATTATTTCACAAGTGAATTAATGAACAGATAAAGTAACCCTATATTTTTCAGAATGATGTCGATTTTATCGCATTCCGTTTTTGCAATGGCAAATCCTTCTGCAAGTTAGTGTTTTCAAAAAAGTCATTGACAAATATTTTTGCATAATCTAATTTATGGATGAAGTATTATCGTGTGAAGTCTATATACATGATTAAGTATTATTCAATAAGGAGTTTAATGGATGTATTTGTTCATTCCTTCTTAGTTTTACGCCTGATTTCTTTGCGGCTTCAAAGTGGCTTGAAATCGGTATATCACCAATTTTCTATCGCTTCGATTCCGCTCCTCAATACAATCCATAGTGTGTCGATTTTGTGTTATCAAAGATAAAAGGGGACATTAGTTAACAGTCACAATCATTTCGGAGCAATCCGCTGTTTGTGGTCACGTCTTTTAATAAGGAATGCCGATAACTTTCGGCACGAGTCTTTGAATATCGAAAACTGGGAACCCTCCCCAGGGGGAAATAAGTCATCGGGGAGGACTAACATTTCATCTTTGGAAGAAAATTCGGATCGATTTTCCAGAGAGCAAGAAATGAGGAGATGGATATGAGAAATCTACTATTTAGAACGATTTTAGCAATTGTTCTGATGTTCGGCATAACAGCAATGTTTGCCGACACTATTCAAGTTGGCACAGGCACAACCACAAACACTGTCTTGCCAATTTACAGCAATTACGGCTATACGTATTCCCAGCAAATCTATACTCAAGCGCAAATCGCGCATGCTGGCGACATTCAGAAACTCAGGTTTTGGTGGGCTTCGGGTGTTCTTACCAATAACAAGGATTGGGTTATTTACATGGGTCATACGACAAAGACCACGTTTAGCTCAACCACGGATTGGGTACCTTTAGCTTCCATGACGCAAGTTTTTAATGGTGTAGTAACAGCTCCGGCTGTTCCGGGCTGGATGGAAATCACCCTGTCAACACCATTCACCTACAACAATACTGATAATTTGGTGATTGCTGTGGATGAAAACACTTCAGGATATGCAACAAGCTCCTGGGGGTCATTCACAAGCGGTTCGAATACCGGTATTTATTATGATAGCGATTCAACGAATCCTGATCCTGCAGCACCTCCCACAGCCTCCAGCAGAGTGAGTAATCTTCCCAGGATTCAGTTGGCTTTCCCAAATTCAACGGTACCACTTGCTGCCACCACTCCCACACCTACAGATGCAGCTACCGGTATTTATCTTCCCACGTTAACATGGGTGAATACCATTGGCGGTGGTGACCCCACAAGTTACGACATTTATTTTGGTACAAGCGCAACTCCGCCTTTCGTCCAGAACCAGGCGGGTATGACTTATACCCCCACAGGTTTAGGTTGGAATACAACTTATTATTGGCAGGTTGTTCCCACTAACAGTTTCGGTGGCGCCACAGCTTGTCCAATTTGGTCTTTTACAACAGTTGTTGACCAAACTATTACGTCATTCCCATATACACAGAGTTTTGATGCTACGACTTTCCCACCTATTGCCTGGACGAATGCCATCGTTTCAGGACCGAACACAACCCTGTGGGCTCGCAGCACAAGTCAAATCCATAGCGGTTCTGCTTGTGCTTATTTCTACCCATCAACATCAACTGCCTCAGAAGTAATGTTAGCTACCCCGCCGGTCAATTTACCCTCGGATAACTATCGTGTTACTTTCTGGCAATATCGTACTTCTACAACATCCTGGCCCAATTCAAAAGTCAGCGTATGGTATAATACCGCTGCGAATTTGACTGGTGCCGTACAGGTTGGTCCCGCTGTAGCATATTCTGCAGCTGGTACTCCCAACGAAATGTCAACCTCAGGATGGTATAAATATTATTGCAACCTGCCTGCAGGTTCCGGTGGTAACGGTCGCTATATCATTTTAAAAGCAGCCACCACTGAAACTCCATCATTCTATGTTGATGATTTAACCATTGAAGAGGCAACGACTCCTGCTCCGGCAATCGTAACAGCCCCTTCAATTTATCCTCTGTTCATAGATGGTTTAACCACAGGTCAGATGATTACCTGGACAGCAAATACACAAGGTCCTGCACCAACAGGTTACAAAGTGTATTTCGGAACAGCGAATCCTCCAACCACTTTCACTGATAATGGAGTTTCAACTTCGTACAACTGTGGCACATTAGTTGCGAATAACACATATTATTATAAGATATTACCTTATAATGCTGTGGGCGATGCAACCTATGGTCAGCTTGGAACCTTCAAGACTGCTGTAGCACTGACAGCAAACGTAATAGGACAAGTTCCTGCCACGGGTGCCTCAAATGTCAGTAATATTGGTGTCTTGGCTTGGTCAACTCTTACCAATGCCACGAGCTATGATGTGTACTTCGGTACAGATTCAGGTGCAGCAACATTGATGGCGAATGTTGTGCCGATCACAGGCGCATCCACAGTGAACTGGAATCCAGGCGAATTAGCTTATAGTACTATATACTACTGGAAAGTCATCGCCAAGAACGCAGCAGGCGCTTCCACCGGTACTCCTGTGGTCTATAACTACACAACCTGGGCAGACCAGACAGTGGATCTGTCTTCAGCTTCTGTTGTTCAGAACTTTGATGCAGCTTCAACATTACCGGTTGGTTGGACAACATTTAAAGTTGATGCCACAACCGCATCCTTCTCAAGTTGGGCTACATCAACAACTTATGCTCACAGCACCACACGTTCCATGGGCTTTAATTCAAGCACTGGAGTACTCGGTACACAAGCAGTATTGATTGCGCCCAGAGTGAATGTACCGACAGATCCAAGCAGAGTAAAATTCTGGATCTATCGTAGTACATACGGTTCGAATCCAAATCTTTCTGATGAAAAGATTGAAGTCTATGAAAGTGCAAACCCGAATCTTACAGGCGCCACTTTACTAACTTCTATCCCGCGCGAACTTGCATTTGCTCCTACCGTGGCTACTGCTGGTTGGTATCAATATACTGCAACTCTACCTGTCTCCGGAGTTGGCAAATATATCATATTCAAGGGTATCAGCCAATACGGTGCGTACCAGTATGTTGATGATGTCACGATCGAAAAGATTCCTCAAACTCCTGAAGCAGCAGGTATCGGTGCTCCCGCGAATGCTGCCACCGGAATTGGACCGACACAGGTACTTTCATGGACAGCTCCAATTATTGGTGCTGCTCCCACCGGTTATAAAGTACTGTTTGGAACAGTGAACCCACCTGTTACCCAGGTATATGACGGCACAGCCTTATCCTATGATCCTGGTATCTTGACAGTGGGCACAACTTATTATTGGAAAGTCCTTCCTTACAACGGCGTTGGTGATTGCACCAGTGCAGTTGTGTGGTCTTTCTCAACCCTTCCTGCAGTTACAGGCATTGCCTCGATCAACAGTCCTGCAAACAATGGAACTGACATTATGATCAATGCAAGTCTCAATTGGTACAGTGTCTCGAATGCGGCATCCTATGATGTTTATTTCGGTACAGCTATGCCTGAAACTCCGAATGCCAACGTAACAGCATTGACTTGGACACCTCCAACGATGTCCTATTCTACAATCTATACGTGGAAGATCGTACCTCGTAATGCATTTGGAAGCACATCTGGAACACCAAGTGTATGGACATTTACCACGGGTCCTAATCCAGTCGTTTCATCATTCCCATATACGGAAGGATTTGATGCAACAACGTTCCCGCCATATGCGTGGGCGCTTGTTGGGACATCAACCTATAATTGGACACGTGTTACAAGCGGTACATCTCCGTCTGTTACACCACATAATGGTAGTACAGCAATGGCTTACAGATATACGTATTATGCATCTGATAAGCAAGGCTTGTCAACTCGCCCAATTGCTATTCCGGGTAATGATTATCGTGTATCTTTCTGGATGTATCGTGATAACATGAGTACCAATTATGTTGATGAAGGTATAACAACATACTGCGGAACTTCTCCTACGGATACCACATCCGCAACGAAGATTGGATTCATTAACCGCGATTATCAACAATACCCTGTAGAAGCTGCTTTCGGCTGGTATAAATATACCTATAATTTAGGTGCCTCCGGTACAAAATATGTCATATTCCAGTCTTGCGGAGACGCTGGTTACAACATGTACATCGATGATGTTACAGTAGAACAGATTCCGCAGACTCCAGAAGCAGCCAGCACGCCATATCCAGCCAATAGTGCAACTCTGATTGGTCCAAGTCCTGTATTCACTTGGGCTCGGGGACCTATTGGTGCAGAACCAACCGGTTACAAGTTCTCACTTGGCACAACTGCTGCGGCAAATGAACTTGTCGATGCACACCCAAATGGCACGGCAACCACCTATACATATGGTTCAGCTTTGACAGCAGGAACTGTCTATTATTGGAAAGTCGTTCCATATAATGCTGCCGGTGATTGCTCCGCACCCATCACATGGACATTTACAACCGCACCTGCAGTGACAGCAATTGCAACGACTCCAAGTCCTGCAGATGCAGCAAATCCTGTAATGATTAATGCACAGTTGAGTTGGGCAAGTGTCACAAACGCTTCAGCATATGATGTCTATTTTGGCACAACCTTACCTGGAGCACCCAATGCAACCGTGACAACAACAACATATAATCCCGGTACGATGACATATAACACAACCTACACATGGAAAATCGTACCAAAGAATGATTTTGGTTTGACAAGTGGAACTCCAAGTGTTTGGACATTCACTGTTGGTCCAAATCCGACCGTTACAACCTTCCCATTGAATGAAAGCTTTGATGGTACAACCTTTGCACCATATGGTTGGACGAATTTGAAGTTAGCCGGAACAACGAATCCTGGATTATGGGATCGTTCAACATCCGGTTCTTCACCAACCTGTTCACCTCATACAGGTGCTGGGATGACATATTACAATTCCAACGGCATTTCTGCTGGCGGAATGGCTGTTCTTTCAACACCTCCGATGAATATTCCCGGTAATGATTATCGTGTAACATTCTGGGTATATCGTGAATTGAGTAGTTATTATAACACCGCCAAATACGCTGATGAAGGCGTAGGCGTATGGTATGGTACTTCACCAAGCGATACAACACAGTGCACACAGTTAACATTTATACCTCGTGATGGTGTATTTGCTCCGACTGTGGCAACATCCGGCTGGTATCAGTATATTGTTCCATTTGGAGCAAGCACTGCTGGTAACGGTAAGTATCTTGTCTTCAAGGCAAAAAGCCAGTTTGGACATAGCTTGTATCTTGATGATGTATCGGTTCAGCAGATCCCGACAGCTCCACTTCCAGCCATTATCGGAAGCCCTGCAAACAATGCAGCTGGAGTTGCATTGGCTGCAACCCTGAGTTGGACGGCTGATCCCGCTGGTCCCGCACCCACAGGTTACAAAGTGTACTACGGTACAGACAATCCACCTTTAACCATGACGGATTTGGGTCTGGTGACAACCTGGACTCCAAGCCCTGCCTTGGCACAGGATGGACATTACTACTGGCAGATCGTACCTTACAATGCACTCGGCGATGCAGTCGGTGCTCCTGTATGGAACTTCTACACAGTGGGTCGTCCTATTGCGGCTACAACTCCATCACCAGCTGATGGTGCCACGAACGTTGGACGTAATGCGACATTGACCTGGGCAACTGTTTCCACAGCCACCAGTTATGATGTGTATTTCGGAACGACGCTTCCTGGAACAGCTACAACGAACGTCACAACTACTAGTTATACTCCTGCTGCCATGGCAGCAACTACCGGTTATCAGTGGAAAGTTGTTCCGAAGAATACCTATGGTGATGCTCTGTCATGTCCGACCTGGTCATTCACGACAGGCACCGGCTTTGTTTATGCTGCATCTTATCCAACATCCACTGCGGATGATGATATTGGTCAGTTCATATTTGCCGATATCACAAATCCGTCAGTATTACCGGATACTTTAAACAGTTCTACATCAATCAATACGTATACTGATTATACGTCGATAACAGCACATGTGCTACAGGATCATATTTATCCTACAACTGTTCACCAGATCAATCACTATGGCTTCTATACCTGTTGGGCAAAGGTCTTCATTGACTTGAACCAGAATGGTACTTTCGATACCGAAGAACAGGTATTTTCTGGACAAACAGCTAGTACGAATATGAAGGTTACCGCTAATATCACGATCCCTTCAGATGCAACACCTGGAACAACTCGTCTTCGTGTTGTATTAATGGAAGGGGGGTCTGAATCAGCAACGCTGGCTACAGGTACCTATGGATATGGTGAAACAGAAGACTATACTGTAGATGTTACCGCTTGGACAGCACCAACTCCACCTAATCCTGCGACTGTCGTTTATCCGACGGATCTTGGCACAGGTATTGGTCTGATGCCTACACTACGTTGGGCTTCTGGCGGTGGTGGTGCTATCGGTTATTATCTGTCATTAGGTACAGATAATCCACCTACAAGTATCCAGTATGAAAAGGATCTTGGCTTGGTGACCAGTTGGACTCCAGAAGTTGCTGATCTTGCTTATAATACTCGTTATTATTGGCAGATCATTCCTTATAATGCAAACGGCAATGCTTCAAGTTGTCCAGTATGGCAATTTGACACAATGCCAGATCCGACGATCACTTCATTCCCATGGAATGAAGGTTTCGATGACACTACTTTCCCGCCCACTGGCTGGACGAATTATGGTGTTTTGAAATCCAATGGTTCTGTGACAACCGATGCAATGTGGAACAGGGTTACTTCTGGTACTTATAGCGCAACTGCTGGTGCTGTAAAAGCTACTTGGAACCATGCATCTACAGCATGGGCATGTTTACAGACACCTCCGATTAACTTACCTGCAGACCATGGACTTTCCTTCTACTGGAAGGATGCTGACAGTAAGGTTGCCAGCCATGACTCTACCTTCTGTGAGATTTCGACAGATGGTGGTGCTCACTGGACCTTGCTTGCAACACTTTCAGCAGCCTCATCTCAAAGTTCATATACACAGGTTCAAATCAATCTGAACGCTTATGCAGGTTCAGGTCGACTGATTCGTTGGAGAGACGGTACCGATGGAACATATAGTGCTTATGGTACATTTGTTGATGCCATCAAGATCGAAAATATCGGTAATCCACCTCTTGCAGCAACGACACCAACTCCAGCAGATAATGCTAATGATGTAGGTATTACTCCGACACTCAGTTGGGTGAACGGTGGCGGAATTCCTAGCCTGTACAATGTTTATCTTGATCAAAACGCTGATCCAACCACACTGATTGGTTCACCGACAGGTACAACATTGACGGTTACGACACCGCTTGCTTATAGCACTACATATCACTGGAAAGTTGTTGCCCATAATGCATATGGCGATGCAACTGGTACTTCAATCTGGACATTCGCAACACAAGCAGATCCTACAATATCATCATTCCCATATACAGAGAACTTCGATGCTGTAACAACACCGGCACTTCCTGTAGGCTGGACATCTGAAACTTATAGCGCTCCATCAATTAACTGGGTGACATCAGGCGCAGATCCAAATTCGTCACCGAACAGTGCGAGAATTGGTTACGATTATAGTAATCCTTTGGATGACTGGTTATTCTCCGCACCGGTTCAAATGGTTGCTGGTGGATTCTATACAGTTACATTCATGTATGATACATCCGGTTCATATCCTGAGAATCTGGCTGTAGCAGTTGGTACAACACAGACAGCAACAGGTATGACGAATGTTCTTTGGGCTGGTGAAGCAATTGAAAATGATGTGTATATGTCACAAACAGTTTCATATATAGCTCCAGCTGATGGTAATTATTACTTCGGCTGGCATGCATATAGTGATGAAAACATGTATTATATCTGCGTTGATGACATCGTCTTCAACCACCCAACAGAACCAGCGTTGTCTGTAGATAAGACTTCAATGATTCTTCCAGTCACACCGATTGGTGGTGGTTCATCAGATGCCGTTACAATCAGCAATATTGGAGTGGGAACCCTTACAGGTACCATTTCTTATTCTGCAGGATTGTCCGGTGAAACATCATTCGCCATCGATAACCTGACACCGTTTGTATTCGACGTTACCTACGAACCTACTGTGCAGGGACTCTTCACAGGAACTGTTACCATCAATACTTCCTATGGTAGTGCAACAGTCAATGTGACGTCCAATGCCGGTATCGATGTGGCTGACTTTGAAGCAAACTTCCCGCCATGGTTCATGTGGGATAACGATACCAACACTACATTAGGTTGGGGCTGGTACCGCGGTTTACCGCATACAGGTGTTTTCGCAGCTGGTGTTGATACTCATGATCAGGATGTCACAGCCGATGAATGGCTCATCACTTCCTGGTATCATATTACTGCCGGCGACAAGCTGTCCTTCTATTGGAGAACAACTGGAAACGAGACAGAATATCCTGAGCAGATGAAGGTTCTGATGTCCACAACCGGAAATACACCTACTGACTTCTCAACCGTCCTGTTAGATACAGGCCTTATCGTTCAGTTCGCGTATACCGGAGTGGAAATCGATCTGACACCTTATATCGGCCAGACAGCATGCTTCGCATTCAATTGCGTTTCTCCTGACGGCGGCTGGTATCTGATGGTTGACGATATCGGTATGCCTGGTCTTGCTAATGTAACCGTTCCCACTAACCTGGCAGCGGTACCTGATCCGACAGGCGTTATATTGACCTGGAATGCAGTACCGAATGCAACATCCTATAGAATCTACACATCCACTGATCCGTACGCAGCTCCTGAATTGTGGACTCTTCTCACAGAAGAATACACCAATTCCTACCTGGATG
This sequence comes from Candidatus Cloacimonadota bacterium, assembly GCA_035402645.1. Lineage (GTDB taxonomy): Bacteria > Cloacimonadota > Cloacimonadia > Cloacimonadales > DAONDQ01 > DAONDQ01. The sequence goes on from DAONDQ010000027.1 coordinate 13,391, forward strand.
CTGTACCGAATCCGATGCTGTTCTATAAGGTGACTGCCGTCAACGGTACCAAGGCAATGAATAATGCTCACGCATTCAAGGCTCAAAAACCTGTCACTGCCAAGATACTGAAAACTGCACCTGAAACGGGCAGAAAAAAATAACTTGATAAAAAACGGGCGGGGATTATTTTATCCACGCTCGATAAAATCTGTAACTCGGTCTGTAAAAAAAAGACTACAAGAAATACTTGTGTTGAACCCTAAGGAGGTTACATGAAGAAAGTGTTACTCCCAATCTTATTGCTCATGGCGATCAGCTTCATGTTCGCCGTTGAGTCAGCACCCAGCGCTATTGTTGGGTACGTGAAATACCAATGTGATACAAATGAAAATGGCGGCTTGAATCTGATTGCCCTTCCATTTGTGATTCCCTATACTCAAGCGAGTGAATTAGGTGATGCCATTGGAACCGATAACATTGACGCGATTAGTTACTGGGATGCTGCAAACCAATATTGGCTCTCTGCATCATGGCCTGGTGAATGGGTTGATGATTTTCCAATTGCGTCGAATGATGTATTGCTAGTAAACTATATCTTACCAGCACCGACTACAACGTACTTTTATGCAATGGGCTCATTAGCGTCAAATCCTGTTTATTCATTTGATTTAAATGCCAATGGCGGGTTGAATACCATGATGGTTCCTTTGAATCAAGCTTCTTTGACAACCGCAAGCGCACTTGGTAATAGTATTGGTGCAGAAGCAGGTAATATTGACGCAATCAGTTATTGGGACACTCCCAACCAGACTTGGTTTTCAGCAACTTGGCCTGGAGAATGGGTTGACGATTTCCCAATTAGTATTGGTATGCCTTTACTTGTTAACATCACTTCAAGTGGAGTAGTGTGGCCTGGTACTAAAAATGTTCAAAATTTGAAAGCTTCCAGAGCTTCAAAATAACGTAGGAGGATGAATATGAAGAAAATAATACTGTTAGTCATTGTTTTCGCAACTCTATTAAGTCTTGCAAATGTGTTTGCTGCTAATCCACGTACAGTTATGCAGTTAGTGCAATATGCTAACGGTACACAGCCACCATATACTGTTGGACCATTAACACTCAGAGCTTGGTTTGCAGAACGCCCAACAGAAATTTTAACGTCGATTGCTAATCCAACGCTTGTGAAGTTTCAAAACTTAACTACCGCACCAGCTGGGACTTATGCAAGTGTTAATTGCTCTGGCTTTGCTTCAGCATGGAGCACAGCAGGTGGAGAACACCTGACCTTAGAAATCACAGATACTCAGCATGGAAATGTAATGGTGACGACAATAATTGTCACTCCATCCGGTTCTGCTTTGATTAAAATCACAACACCCATATTCATTCCATGGCCTGTAGTAACCACAACCTTAGTCCCCGCCGAAAACCCAACTCCAGCAACTGGTGCACCAGGCGTGGCAGTGGCAACTTCACAGGTTTCCTGGACTTATCCTGTTAATGCAGAAACCATCACCCCTGCTGTTGGCTACAGAGTCAAGTTTGGTACCGCATCAGATCTGGCTGGTGTTTCAGCAGTTTATGTAACAGGCACAACCTTTACATTACCTGCTCTTGCATACAATACAACGTACTACTGGCAAGTTGTTCCAACCGATGCAAGTTCAAAAAAGAATGCACCCAAGACAGATGCATCAAACTGCCCAATTTGGAACTTCCATACAGAGTCAGAAGTACTACCACCGAACACGATTTACCCAACAGAACCCGGAGCATTCGATTATCCTGCAAGCAATCCATTGAATACAATTGGCATTGGCTTCAGCGGAACAATCAGTGCACCCGGAACCTTGGTATTTGGTGAAGTAGTTCCTGCAAAAGCCGGTACCTATCATGGCTACTTGCATGTGGAACATGTTTACACAGTATCTGCCAGTGATCAGGCAATCCTGAATCACGCAACATTGAACTTCAACTATGGTGCAGCAGCCGGTTACAAGTATGTTGCAATTCACTGGGGCGGAACCAATGATGGTTACTATCCAATTGATCATCCTGAAACAGCCGGTATCACAACACCTGGTTACTATTTCAATGGTGGTGTGAGCGAAGGTGCTCCATATGACTTCCCATTGGGAATGGCACCATTCACAGGCGCAGGTTATGCCGGTGGCATCCTGACCGTTGGACCTATCCCGAACTACACAGCTAAAGATGCTGGTATCTTCGAAATCATCCTTGGTAAGGACGTCGATCTTCCAGTCGAGTTGTCATCCTTCAATGCTGTTGCTACAGCACAGATGTTTGTCAGCTTGCAGTGGACAACCGAATCCGAAACCAATAACCTTGGTTTCAACGTTCTTCGTTCTGAAGACAGCAACCTTGCCAATGCAGTTCGTGTAAACAACATGGGCATTATTGGCGGTACCAACACATCAACAGAACACACCTACAAATTTGATGATACGAATGTTGAACCACAGACCACATACTACTACTGGCTTGAAATGGTTAATAACGACCTTTCCAGCACATTCACCAATTATGTGATGGTTGCAACTGGTGACAACAACAACCATGTTGTTCCACCTGTAAACACAACGGTTCTGAGAAGTGCTTTCCCGAATCCGTTCAGTGCAAGCAGTTACACAACCATCTCCTTTGATGTTAAGAATAACGAAAATGCAACTCTTACCATTTACAACGTACTTGGTCAAACTGTGAAAACATTTGTCCGCACAACCGGTTCCTACAATATTCAGTGGAACGGTCGTGATGACAGGGGTGCACAGTGCGGCAGTGGAATTTATTTCTACAAGCTGACTTCACCCAGTGTTAACGCAACCAAGAAGATGGTTATTGTAAAATAACCTTCTGATATAATCAAAGAGGTAGGATGAAAGTCCTGCCTCTTTTTTTTAGTTGAAATGTAGGGGTTTGCGGCAGTAAACCCGATCCCCATGAACATCGGAGATGTGAAAGCGCATAGCCTGAGGTGTGAACCTCAGGTACATGAACACGCATTACAATTATCTTTACCCCCGTTTGAACCCTTTATGGGTGACATCATTCCTGAGGTTTACACCTTAGGCTATGAGCGGACACCCTTGCAGGGTTTAATCGACTCAGAGCATTTATCAGCAGAAGGTTTACACCTCAGGCTATGAGCGGACACCCTTCCAGGGTTTGAATGATTCAGAGCTGAAACCATATGCATAATTGGATCATGAAAATTATCATTTTCATTCTATTGATAGCATGGCAAAACTTATCGGTTGACACCCTCATTTATTCCAAAGAATTATTCTCCTATTGTTGTCTTATACATTAACGAATAAATGGAGAATCTAATGAAGAAGAATGTATTAACTCTACTACTCCTCATTTTCGCAATAACTTCAATTTTTGCCAATGCGCAATCATTTTATCATAATCCAAGAGTCTATTATCAAAAGCTATTTAGTCCAGCTGCGGATATCATGAAAATTGTGACTAACAAAGGCAGGACACACAATGAAAACTACCTGGTTGAAGTAACCTGTTCCTCATCTCCCGGTCAAGTGTTGACAACAGCACAGCCCGGCGGTGAAAGCCCTAATTGCTTACGATTATTTTCAATCAATTCAGAAAAAAATCACATGGTACTGCTATTTTTACAATTAGCAGAATTTAATAACCAAGTTGCACAGGGAGACGAAATTCATTGTAAAGTTATCTATATAGGAAAAGGGAAATACCAGGATCAGTCTACATCCTGGAGCTATTTTGTTCCAGAGGGTAGTAAATCCATCTTGGTTACTACACCTGGTGAAGAACAGATTGTTCCCCCGCTGGATAAAAAGACATTGGAAAAGATAAAAAAATGAACTGAAAGGTTAACCATAGAACCGATGAAGGCAGGATGAAAATCCTGCCTCTTTCTTTTTAGTTAAAAGTTAAAAGTTGCAGATCCCTTCCCTTTGGACGCCGTACTGAGCCTGTCGAAGCATAAAGGGACCCTCTGAATCCCCCTTGGTAAGGGGGAGAAAAGTCACGGGTGATTTGGGGATTTGTTATTAAATACCCAGCTTTTTTCCCCCTTCCCAAAGGGGCAGAGATAAGCAATTTTCCTCCATTGATAATCCAGCTTTCAACACACCTTAGGAGGTTTCGTTATTCTATTTTTGAAACCATCTTTTTCCTTGACGTTTTGTAGGGTAATTTAGATTATTATATACTGAAATAGAGTAAAAGTATTATTAACATAACTAAGTAGAAAGGAGATATTATGAAGAAGTTACTGATTCTCTTCTTTGTCGTCCTACTGGGATATTCCCTGCTGCCTGCTATTGTGAGTGAATACACATTTGCAAGCAGTATCGGAACCTATACCCCCATTACGGATGGAACAGTACAGGGAACTTCCGCTAATGATGATCATAGCTTTAATGCTATTCCCATCGGTTTTGATTTTACATTTGATTCAAATGTGACCAGTGTAGTCAGTATCAATTCAAACGGATTCGTTGCTTTCGGTCCGACTGCTCAAACCAGTCCTGTTTCCATCAGCAATGCAAATGCGAATGCAAGCAATCGTCTTTGTGCAGTATTGAATCGTGACCTGAAGAGCAAAACAAATGGCGTTTTAATGACCAAACTTCTTGGTGATGCACCCAATCGTATCTTTGTGGTACAATGGGCGAACTACCAGAGATATGGCACAAACAATGCCGGTGATACCTTGAATTTCCAACTTCGCATCCATGAAACGACGAATATGGTCGAGATTCAATATGGTCATATCGTTTTTGGAAATTCCAATTTGACGAACAATACCTTCCAGGTTGGCATACGCGGAAACTCAAATGCTGAATTCAGCAATCGCAGCGTTGTCATCAATACCAATACCTGGACAACTTCAATTGCAGGAACACTCAATACTTCTTCCTGTGCAATGTCTCCTACTTTTGTACCTGACCAGGGATTAAGTTTCCAATTTACACCGCCAATCGTGGGAGATACTCCCCAGCCGGCGATTGTTACATCACCGGTCAACAATGCGGTTGATGTACTGCTGAATGCTCACCTTATCTGGGCAGACGGCGGCGGCACCCCGACCGGTTACAAGGTGTATCTTGGAACAGACAATCCACCCACCAATATTACCAATGGTGTGGATGTCGGCTTGACAACCAATTATACTCCTGCCGTACAATTTACCTATTCCACCGTTTATTACTGGCAGATTGTTCCTTATAATCAGTTTGGAGATGCTGACAGCCTCTCCGTCTGGTCATTTACCACCCTTGCCGACCCTTCGATTTTAACCTTCCCTTATAATGAGGGTTTTGAAGGTGCCTATTTCCCACCATTGGGTTGGACAACAACCGGGTGGATCAGAGGCAGCGTATCCCACAGCGGTACTTACTGTGCAAGAGATTTATATTCTCCCGCCGGCACACGGATCCTGATGACTCCACGTATTGCCATGGGTGAAAGCAAGAGATTGAAATTCTGGTGGCGTGATTCGGATATATCCAAGGTTGTCGGACATGATACTACATACGTTGAGATTTCCGTTGATGGTGGAACAAGCTGGACAATTCTTGGCTCTCTTTCATCCGCTGCTGTCGAAAATGCCTATCATCAGGTAATCATCGACCTTTCTCCCTATACGAGTGAGAACACATATCTGCGTTGGCGCGATGTCACGGATGGAACAACCAGTGCCTATGGTGTGGGTCTCGATGATATTTCCATCGATACATTCATTCCTACATACAATCCACCTACCAACCTGACCCAGGTTTCCGGTAATGCTTCCGTGGCATTGACCTGGCAAGCCGCGGTCATTGCTGATGGCATGACCTTGAGCAATTACAAGGTCTATCGTGATGATGCCCTGGTCACTACTTTGGGACCGACAGTCTTAACCTATAACAATACAGGTCTGACCAATGGTACCACGTATAATTACTATGTGACTGCCTACTATACGAATCCCGTAGGAGAATCTGTACCATCGAATACAGTACAGGGACATCCTCTTGCTCCTGTCTTCGATCCTCCATCCAATTTAACCGCAATCCAGACAGCCTGGAATGCAGTGACATTGAGCTGGCTGCTTCCCGGAGAGACACCTCCCGGAATCACGGAAGGTTTCGAAGGTACATTCCCTCCAACCGGTTGGACACAAACCATTACCAATACCGGTGCTGCCAACAGCTATGGTGTTTATCCGACCTGGTGCCAGATTGGCACTGTGAACTCGGAAACACCGATACCACCACATGCCGGGAATAACCAGGTTGGCTTATGGCTTTCATTCTCACATCAGGATGAATGGCTTATGACACCTCAGTTCAATTGTCCAGCCAGTGCAAACCTGTCTTTCTGGTCTTATTGCCATCAGGGTTCAACCAATGCTGATCATTATTATGTGAAAATATCCACGAATAACGGAACATCCTGGACAACCCTTTGGGATGCTTCAGCTTTACCAGTACTGGATAATTTGTATACATCACCATATAACATCAGTCTTTCTGCTTATGCAAATCAGAATATCAAATTAGCCTGGCATGCGATAGACGGTCCCGATATGGATGGTCTCTGGTATGTCTGGTTCATCGATGCTGTCACTGTTTCCGCAGGGAAGCATGCGATCAGTTTCAAGGCATCAGATTTCACGATCAAGAGCGCTTCTTCCAATACAACCCAGGTCAGGGTTGTATCCCAGGGAGCCTCAAATGCCCTGACGCGTGATGGCAGTGCCATGAATAATGTGCAACTGCCAACCCGCAACCTTACCGGTGTAAAAGTGTACAGAAATGGCGCTCTCCTGCAAACGATAGCCAATACTTCAACCCATCAATATATCGATGCCACGGTTGTGCCCAACACATATATCTACAAGGTCACTTGCTATTACAGCAATCCCAACGGTGAATCTGTATTCAGTAATGAAGCACCAGTCACCATTGCACCGTATGTGTTCAATCCACCAACCAACTTCAGTGCAGTTGCAGGGAACGCACAGGTTGTATTGACCTGGGCAGCACCCACCAGCGGAACTCCCACGGGATATAAGGTATATCGTAACAGCACCCTGGTAACGACATTGGGCCCCACTGTGTTAACGTATACGAATGCCGGACTGGTTAATGGCATTTCTTATGAATATTGGGTAACTGCCACTTATACGAATCCAACCGGAGAATCTGCAGGTACGACGCACATCACTGCAACCCCACAGGCACCTGTCCTGAATCCGCCCACCAATCTTTCGGGTACCATCATTGCCAACAATTCAGTTCATCTGACCTGGCAGGCACCCACCAGAATTCTGGCAGCAAGAGAAGGAAAGGATTCCATGCCTGACCGCAGTCATCTTGGGTATCGCGTGTACAAGAATAATGAGGCAATCCAGGATATCATGAATACCGCTACCCTGCAGTATGATGTTCCGGATCTTCCCAATGCAAGTTACAGTTTCAAGGTCACAGCGCTTTATACGGATGGTGAATCAGTACCCAGCAATGTCATCACCATCGTGGGCAATGATGACCCTGTAATTCCTGCACGTACAGCCCTGAACGGTAATTATCCCAATCCGTTCAATCCAACCACGGATATATCCTTCAGCTTGAACAAAGCCGGATTTGTCACCATTGAAATCTTCAATACACAGGGTCATAAGATCAAGACTCTTGTAAGCAAGCAGGTGGAAGCCGGTAACCATTCAATCAGCTGGAATGGCAACGATGACAAGGGTAATCCTGTTGGCAGCGGAATGTACTTCTATAAGATGAAGTCAGGGAATTACTCAAGCACGAAGAAGATGATACTTCTGAAATAAGAATAAACAATAATGCAAGGGGCAACCGCAAGGATTGCCCCTTTTTTTTACCTCTGAGGTTCCGCTCCTCTCCACCTTAGGCTATGATATTTCGTCCTTGCAGGACTGATAAGGTGGGGATTCTTTCCTGAGGTTCCGCTGCGCTCCACCTTAGGCTATGTGCTTTTACATCTTCGATGTTTATTGGAAATGGGTCTGCCGACGCGGAACACTAGTTCAAACTCATCCGTCACCAGACCCCCCTGCCCCCCTTGGTAAGGGGGGGGGAAAAGCTGGGTATTTAATAACAAATCCCCAAATCACCCGTGACTTTTCTCCCCCTTCCCAAGGGGGATTCAGAGGGTTCTTTTATACTTCGACAAGCTCAGTACGGCGTCCAAAGGGAAAGGGTCTGCTGACGCGGACCCCTACGGTTTAATTTTTAACTTTTAACTTAACAAAGCTTCTTACTTCGAACTTCGAACTTCGCACTTCGTTATGGCTTCATTCTTGCATAATTGAAACAGAATTGGAGGTGTTATGAGATTTTTTCAACGGATGTTGTTCCTGTCACTGATATTTTCGGTTGCAGTACTTCACGCAGCTTGGTTAAACAACATACATTATACGATACAACAACCTGACGGCACCAAGATTTCGTGCCTGATTAGCGGTGATGAATTTTATCGTCGCGTGCATGATGCCAAAGACTTCACGATTCTAAAAAATCCGCAGACCGGGTATTTCACATACGCGGTGATGAAGGGGGGAGAACCAACTGCATCAGATCATATCGTTGGCAAGACAGATCCCTATCAGCTTGGCTTGGTACCGGGGATAAAAGAATCAGAAGCCAGGTACCTGGCAGCAAGGAAGCCTTTTGAGGATGCACTTGCAAGAGGCGATTACAAAGCCCCAACCACGGGATTATTAAATAACCTGGTCATTTTTGTCAGGTTCAGTGATGAATCTGAATTTGGAGAACCGGTCAGCAGTTATGACAATTTCTTTAACAACACTGCTCCGGGCGCCAATTCCATGCATAATTATTACGAAGAAGTATCCTATGGCACTTTGGATATGAACACCAGTTTCTATCCGGTGCACCCGCAGGGCATGGTGGTTTCCTACCAGGATTCACATCCCCGCACTTATTATGAGCCATATGACGCCAGCACGAATCCAAATGGTTATACTGATGATAATGATAGAACCTTCCGAGAACACACTCTCCTGCGTGACGCCTGTGTTTTTTGTGGTGCAGAGATACCCGCAACACTGAATATCGATGGGGATAACGACGGACAGGTCGATAATGTGTGCTTCATGGTCAGTGGTGGAGCCGGCGATTGGGCAGACCTGTTATGGCCTCATATGTGGGTGATGGAAACCTACAATGTCCAGATCAATGGGAAAAGGGTTTATACGTATGATTTCCAGTTGCAGGATTTTCTCATGTCAGAAGGTGTAGGCGTTTTATGCCATGAAATGTTCCATAGCCTTGGGTCACCGGATCTGTATCATTACAGTTATTCAGGTCCAAGCCCTGTTGGCGATTGGGATTTGATGGAAGGAACCCAGGATCCGCCCCAGCACATGGGCGCTTATATGAAATATCGCTATGGACATTGGATCGATTCCATACCGGAGATCACGACTTCCGGGATGTATTCCATTCACCCTCTGACATCATCATCGAATAATTGCTACAAGATAGCTTCCCGTAATTCAACAAGCCAATACTATGTCGTAGAATACAGAAACCAGAGCGGTATTTTTGAATCATCCGTTCCGGGGTCAGGATTATTGATATACCGAATTGATAATAGTCTGAATGGACAGGGCAATGCCAGCGGACCACCAGATGAAGTCTATATATATCGTCCGAACGGAACCACTTCGAATAACGGTCAGCTCAGCCAGGCAAATTATTCATCCCTGTCTGGGAGAACATCGATCAATGATGGCACAAATCCATCAGCCTTTCTGCAGGATGGTTCACCAGGAGGATTGAGCATTTATCAGATCGGTGAACCGGATTCGGTGATCAGTTTCTATGTTGATTTCTCATTACCTCCGACAACCTTCGATGAAGGATTTGAGACAGGTAATATGAGCACATATCCCTGGACCTTTTCCGGGAATGTCAATTGGGGCGTGGTTGCCGGGAATGCTTATGCCGGCTTGTATTGTGCAAAATCAGGCACGATAGGGAATAGCCAGTCGTCCGCCATTACACTGTCCTATAACGTTCCGGTGAATGGAAATATCGGATTTTTTAAGAAAGTTTCCTCCCAAGCGAGCCATGATTACCTGATCTTCTACGTGGACAATGTGGAAAAAGGAAGATGGGCGGGAACCATTGACTGGAGTTATACCTTCTTCGCAGTGACGGCAGGAACTCACATTTTCAAATGGACTTACCAGAAAAATGCCACAACCTCTTCAGGGAGTGACTGTGCCTGGATCGATAATATATCCTTCCCCCATGAGCCACCGCCACCGCTTTTGCCTCCCGCCGATCTGACGGCAACTCTTGAAAATGGGAATCATGCATACTTGCATTGGATTGCCCCTGATATGGATCTTCTGGGATACATCATCTACAAGGATGGTCAGTTCCTGGATATGCTGAGCGCAAGTGATTCAACCGTTTATCATGATCCGACCGTACTCACTGAGGAAACGACATATACCGTAACCACACTATATGAAACAGGAGAATCTCCATTTTCCAACGAAGTGACTATATCTCCAGTTGTAGCAAACGAAGACCCGAGTGTGATTGTCTCGAATAGAACGGGCTTGGAATCAGTCTATCCGAATCCATTCAATCCCCAAACAAGCATCGTATATGATGTGAAAAGCAGGGGAACAGTTCGTTTGGAAATCATGAATATACGAGGACAAAAAGTGAAGACTTTATATTCCGGCGAAATGAACCCTGGAAGGTACACAGCTTCCTGGCAAGGGACCAACGAACTCGGACATATGGTTTCGAGTGGTGTCTATTTTGTGAAATTCAGCTCTGATGGGCATCACGATACAAGAAAGATCATTCTTCTCAAATAAAAAAAGTGGAGAAAAACCAACCCTTGGGGATTCAGATTTGTGAATCCCCATTTTTGTTTGTAAAATCAAGGAAAATACATAAATTTTTGATTGACAAGGAACTTATAAAAATAAAATATCCATACTATGGATAAATAGCCTTAAATAATAGGATTTATCAAGATAAAAAACACGACAAAGAGCAAAGAGAAGGAGAGCTACTTATGAAGAGAATGGCTTTAATTTTTGCAATTATGTTCATCGTAAGCTTGGGTGCATTATTTGCGACAAACCTTGTGAGCGAGAATATCCAAAATTGGACGTCACGTGGCAGCTATGCTACCTGGACGCAAGCGATCTCAGTTGGAACAGTCAACATGACTCAGTGTATGGTTGCTCCCACAGGCGCTGCCAGCGGTACCGGTACAACCGGTTATGTTCAGATGCAGGCAAGCACTGGAATCATTGAAATTCCTGCACTCAGTTCTATTGGAACGATTGAATTTCACATTCATGCAGGTGGTGCCAGTCGTACAGCTAAGATTCAGCAGAATATCAGTGGAACTTGGACCGATGTCTATACCATCACAGGTATTGGCACAACCGGTGCAACATTCACCTATAATCTGAATTCAGCAACAACTGCACAGATTCGCTTATCAACACCAAGTTCTGCAATTTATGTTCATGATATCATCATTACAGATTATGTAACAGGTTCAGCTCCGGCAGCACCTGTTGCCACAGCAGCAACAAGCCTGTTGACTAACGGCTTTACTGCAAACTGGAATGCATCTTCTACTGCTACCAGCTATCGTCTTGATGTATCAACCGTGAATACTTTCGCTTCATACGTGAGTGGATATCAGGATTTAACTGTCAATGGACTAACACAGAGTGTAACAGGTTTGAATCCATCTACAACCTACTACTATCGTGTCAGGGCAGTCAATACGTATGGAACAAGCGGCAATTCCAATACCATAACCGCTGTTACTGCTGACCTACCTGTTGCTCCGGATATCCCAGTGGCGATTGCTGCCACGAATGTTGCGTCAGATGGTTTTACTGCAAATTGGAATGCGGCTGCACATGCAGATTCTTATCGTTTGGACGTATCAACTTCAAATTCATTTTCCAGTTATGTTTCCGGTTATCAGGATTTAACTGTCAGTGGGCTGTCCCAAGCAATTACGGGACTTTCTCCAGTAACAGATTATTATTATAGGGTTCGTGCATACAATACAGTTGGAACGAGTGATAATTCAAATACAATTACTGCTACGACATTAGCTGCTCCATTCTTGACTGAAGGTTTTGAGACTTCTGTTACAGCAACTCCACCTACAGGCTGGACACTTTCTTCCTCAGGATCTTATATTAATATTGCTGCTGGTAGTTCTCATGGTGGAACTCATTATGCAGGAACCAATGCTCTCAATGGCTGGATTAGCACACCTCAGATTGTTAATCCCGTATCGATGACTTTCTGGGCGCGTACCTCTGCTGCATCTGCTAACTTTACATTAGCAATTCAGTACAGCTCAGACAATTCCAATTGGACTGATGCTACCACTTTTACAGCGACACCTACGGATGCAGGTACTGTGACCAGTACTTATTCCCTGAAATCAGTTACCCTGAATTTAACGGGAAGTTATTATATTCGTTGGTGCATGACTGCACGTAGTGGTGGAAGTTTTTATTTTGACGATGTAGCAATTTATGCAAATCCACCCACAACTGTCCCGATTACAGTAACATCAAACATCACTGGTGCAAAGATCTACCGTAATTCGATCGACAGCGGGTTCACTACACCTCATATTTTCGATGAAGAAATTGCCGATGTAGTGACATACGAAGTTCAATCAATCTCAACAATGGTAACTCCAAGCTCACAGGAAATTACTGTTAGTGAAGAAGAAACCGTTACATTTACATATACGAATCAGCCCAGTTCCACAGGTGGAACTTCTGCTGTTGCTGCAGGTGCAGGTTCAATATCTGTTCCCGCCACCTCTGGTGTTACAGTTACCGGTAATGTGACGGCTCCCGGTTTGCTGGTTGTGACCCAGGTCACACCTTCTGCAAAGGGAACCTACAATGGTTACCTCCATGTTTCAACTGTCTACCAGGTTTGGACAAGTGATACTGACATGCTGAATGGTGGTTCACTGTCATTCGCATATACACCTACAACCCCGAATTATGTTGCTGTGCACTGGGGTGGAGCCAACAATGGATACTATCCTGTTGATCATCCTGAAACTGCCGGCATACCGACTCCCGGTTATGCATTCAATGGTGTAACAAGCCAGTATGGATACAATCTGGGTATTGCCCCATTTACGGGTGCAAGTTATATTGGTGGTGTTTTAACGATAGCACCAATCCCAACTTATTCTGCAAAGGGTCCTGGTGTCTTTGAGATCATTCTCAATGGTGGAGATTATGATCTTCCTGTTGAATTGTCTTCCTTTACAGCTGTTTCTGCAACAGCCCAGTTAATGGTCACACTCAACTGGACAACTGAATCCGAAAGCAATAATCTTGGTTTTTATGTACTGCGTTCTGAAGACAGCAATATTTCAAATGCAGTCAATATGAATGCCAATATCATTAACGGAACGAATTCTTCTACTCATCATTCATACAGTTTCCAGGATCAGACCGTGGAAGCTCCGCAAACTTATTATTACTGGTTGGAAAATGTCGATTACAGTGGTATCAGCAGATATACAGGTCCTGTGATGGTCAATGTACTTGAACAGGGTGATCCGAACACACCACCTGTTACACCCGGTCAGGTTACGAAGCTGTTCAGCGCATATCCGAATCCATTCAATCCTCAGACCATGATTTCTTTTGAATTGAAGACTGAAAGCGATGTATCCGTTCAGATATTCAATG
>DAONDQ010000028.1:0-26665 GCA_035402645.1 Candidatus Cloacimonadota bacterium
TAAGTTTAGTGCTGTTTTCGCTTGTGTCATTGTAATGTATCCAAGTCTTATTGCTAAAAGAATTTGTGTCTCAGTTTCAGCTAATGAACCATGAGAAATTGATAAAAACTGCTTAAATTCTAATTTTGAGTACCTGCACCTACCTTCTGCAATGTTTGATGGTACAGATATCGCAGCTCTTCTGATTTGATTTGTTAAAGAGTATAACTCATCTTTTGGAAAAGATTTACTTAATTTGTAAACTTCAAGAGCAAAATCCATGGCTTTCTGCCAAACAATAAGTTCTTTGTAATTATGAATATCCATAATACCCTCCAATCATTACTTACTTCTATTTCCTCTTACCTATTTCCTATTTCCTATTTCCTTCCGACTTCCGACTCTCTTCATTCTATTTCCTATTTCCTATTTCCTTCTGTGTATTGCTTAAGCAATACTTCCACTGCCATGCTCGCCGTTATCTCCCCAGCCAGCAACTGCTTCTGGACACCCGGCATTGTGGCTTTTATCTGCGGATTCTGGTAGAAACTTGATTCCAAATGCTCTTGTATCATGGACTTCACCCAATCCAGCACCTGTGAATTGCGGCGTTTCTGGAAGAACCCGTTTTTCACCGTGATCGCCTTGAATTCCTCGATGAGTTTCCACATTTCCTCTATACCATCCCCAGTATAGGCTGAACATGTGTAGGCATCGGTCTTCCAGCCTTCGGTTGCAGGCGCGATGTAATGAAGGGCATGTGCATATTCCGTCTTAGCCAGTTCCGCTTTCTGGATATTGTCACCATCTGCTTTGTTGACCACAATAGCATCGGCAAGCTCTATCACGCCTTTCTTGATTCCCTGCAGTTCATCACCTGCACCAGGGATTTGCAAGAGAAGAAAGAAGTCCACCATGGAACGAACGGTGATCTCACTCTGCCCGACACCCACTGTTTCCACGAGGATCACATCATATCCTGCCGCTTCGCATAAAAGCATCGTCTCACGCGTCTTCTTCGTCACACCCCCGAGTGTACCACCCGATGGGGAAGGACGTATGAAACACAACGGATCACGTGCTAAACGCTCCATTCGTGTCTTATCTCCGAGAATACTGCCCTTGGAGATACTGCTGCTTGGGTCAACTGCCAGTACGGCAACTTTATGTCCCTTGGAAGTTAAATACGAACCGAATGTTTCTATGAATGTGCTTTTCCCTGCACCGGGAACACCTGTAATGGCAATACGTATGGAATTTCCCGCTTTGGGAAGGATATTGCGTATGAGTTCCTGCGCCTGTTGCTGGTGACTGTGTGAGTTACTTTCCACCAATGTGATGGCACGCGCAAGAATGGTTCTTTCTTGGTTGAGTATTCCATGAATGTAATCTTCCATCACCAGTTTCCTGGGATGCTTTATCGGAGGCGAAACATGGACGTGTTTCCCCTTGGAAGGCAATCCATCATGAGATTCATTCACTCCGGGCATCACGCTGGAAGCAAACTCACTACCTGCGTTCTCAGGTGTCCATTCCGGCTTTTTGTTTTTATTCATATTGCCTCACTATTAACCCCCCTTGAGGAGGGGGGTAGGGGGGTCATTTATTTTTAAAACCACGAAACACACGAAATACACGAAACAAAACACACATAAAATTATCTATAAGGGGTGAATGGAAGTTCGCCCGTTTCATTTCTCGCTTATATGTGTAGCAAAACATAAGACATAAGTTTGGAATCTTATGCCACAGTCATCCTCTTCTTCATTTCTCCCTTATGGTAAGGGAGATGTCACATAGTGACAGAGAGTTAAGATGGAGCGTATTCGATTTGCTCCTTCCAGGGTCTGCTTACGCGGACCCCTACGTCTAGCTCTCACGGCATTTCGTGTCACCCTCCCTTTGCAAATGGGAGGGAAAGGATGTGGGCGCAACGCATTGCACCCCTACTTTTAACTTTTACTTTTATCTCTGACTGAATCCTACTCTGCAACTTCGGACTTCGCACTTCGGACTTCGAACTTATGAATGACTCAATCTGCGATTGAGTTCATTCATCATGACCTTCGCCGCATAGGGGAGAACCGTACCCGGACCGAATATGGCAGCAGCGCCGTGTGCTCTCAGAAATTCGTAATCCTGCGAGGGAATCACACCGCCCACGACCACCATGATGTCTTCGCGTCCAAGCTTCTTGAGCTCTTCCATCAGTTGCGGAAGAAGAGTCTTGTGGCCTGCAGCCAGGGAGCTCATGCCGATGATGTGCACATCATTCTCAACCGCTTGCTTTGCAGTTTCTTCCGGTGTCTGGAACAGTGGTCCGATATCCACATCGAATCCCATATCCGCATAGGCTGTGGCAACGACCTTCGCTCCGCGGTCATGTCCGTCCTGTCCCATCTTGGCGATCAGGATTCTCGGGCGTCTGCCTTCCGCTTCCTCGAAAGCATCCGTCATTGCCCTTATCTCATCGACTTCCGACTTATTGGCATATTCACTGCCATACACGTTGCTGATTGTGCGTATCGTTGCTTTATGACGTCCAAATTTCTTTTCCATAGCGTCTGATATCTCTCCCAGTGTTGCCCTGGCACGAGCAGCCTCAACCGAAAGCGCCAGGAGATTACCTTCTCCCGTCTCCGCCGCCTTGGTTATAGCAGCCAGACAGGCATCCACCTTGGATTGATCACGATGTTTTCTCAACTCTGCGAGTCTGCGGATCTGTGCTTCACGCACCGAAGTATTATCCACTTCCAGTATATCGATGGGCGCTTCCTTGTCCAGTCTGTATTTATTCACACCCACGATGGTCTCTGCCCCGGAATCGATATGAGCCTGCCTGCGTGCTGCAGCTTCCTCGATCCTCATCTTGGGAAGACCTGTCTCGATTGCCTTGGACATTCCGCCCAGTTCCTCCACTTCCAGGATGTGCTTCCATCCGCGTTTCATGATGGCATCCGTCAGAGCTTCCACGTAATAGGAACCGCCCCACGGGTCCACGACCTTACAGATGTTGGTTTCATGCTGGAGATAAAGCTGTGTATTGCGTGCGATGCGTGCAGAGAAGTCTGTCGGCAGGGCAATGGCTTCATCCAGTGAATTGGTATGCAGTGACTGTGTATGTCCGAGTGTGGCAGCCAATGCTTCCAAACAGGTACGGGTAATATTGTTGAATGGGTCTTGTTCGGTTAAACTCCACCCGGAAGTCTGGGAATGCGTACGCAATGCCATGGACTTCGGATCCTTCGGATTGAAGGATTTGATGATGGAAGCCCAAATCACACGTGCTGCGCGCAGTTTTGCCACTTCCATGAAGTAGTTCATGCCTTCGCCCCAGAAGAATGACAGACGCGGTGCAAATGCGTCAATGTCGATACCCGCCTTGATACCAGTCCGAACGTATTCCAGTCCATCCGCCAGCGTATATGCCATCTCAAGGTCTGCCGTTGCACCCGCTTCCTGCATGTGATAGCCGGAAATACTGATGCTGTTGAACTTCGGCATGTGCTTTGTGGTGAAGGCGAAGATGTCTGCAATAATGCGCATCGACGGTTCAGGAGGGTAGATGTAGGTGTTTCTCACCATGTATTCTTTTAAAATATCATTCTGAATGGTGCCCGTGAGCTTTGCCATGGGAACGCCCTGCTCTTCGGCAGCGACGATATAGAAGGCAAGTATGGGCAGTACAGCGCCGTTCATGGTCATGGAAACGGACATCTGGTCGAGTGGAATGCCATCGAACAGGATCTTCATATCCATGATGGAATCCACAGCCACGCCGGCTTTACCGACATCACCGACCACACGCGGATTATCTGAATCATAGCCCCTGTGCGTTGCCAGGTCGAAGGCGATACTCAAGCCTTTCTGTCCCATCGCCAGATTACGACGGTAGAAGGCATTGCTTTCTTCCGCTGTGGAGAAACCGGCATACTGACGTATCGTCCATGGCTTCTGAATGAACATCGAAGCGTACGGTCCTCTCAGGAATGGTGGAATCCCAGATAAGTACTTCAGGTGCTCCAACCCTTCCATATCCTTCTCGGTATACACCGGCTTTACATCAATTTGCTCATTGGTGTGCCACACATGCGAGGTTCCAGGTTCTAGGTTCAAGGTGCTAGGTGCATCCTTTTTAACCCCCATCTCCGAGGGGGGATTAAGGGGGGTTGTTCCCATTGAAAGGTCATCCTTGCGCATGCGAGGATCCATGTCCGCTTCTGCCACTTTTAACTTTTCATTTTTAACTTTTAACTCTTCTGCGCTGTTCCCTGTTCCCAGTTCCCTGTTCCCTGAAGCTAATTTTATATCCTTAAAATTAGGTTTCATATCGCCACCCCCACTGCCTTCAGCACCCGTGTGAGTGTATCGACCACATCCGCACGGATATGGATGAATTCATTCACCCCCTGTAACTTGTAGGTTTCCACCATATCAGTGGGATAACCTGCCAGAATCACGCAGGTATTGGGAGTTTTCTGACGTATCAGTGAGACCAGGTTCGGAACGATCTCGGGGTATGTATCATCGGTAGAGCAGATGCAGACTGCCTCTGCTCCTGATTCTATATAGGCTTCCACGCAGGTAGAGGGTACTTCAGGACCCTGGAATCCTATTCCCGGATCAATGACCTTGAACCCACCGGGTGTGAAGAATCCCTGTGAAAAATCTGCCCTTGCCTTATGCTGATTCAACGGACCCATGGTGGCAAGGAACACACTCGGACGCTTTCCCGTCTTTGCGATGTGTCTTTCCACTGCCAGCCTCATATTTTCGTATGGGTAGGCAAGTGTGGCATAAGATTCCAATCTTATGGAATTCAAATCCCCCAGTACTTCCTCTCCGGGGTTGGCAAACATATTCGTGCCCACCATCACATCCTTACGTGTTCTCAGGTTCTTTTCGCGCAAGGCTGCAATGGCAGCGATTTTCTCATTGATCATATCCTGTGCCTGGGAGAATCCACCCTTGGCTTCAATTTCCTGGAAGAAAGCCCAGGCTTTCTCAGCCAACTGACTCGTCAGTGATTCCACGTACCATGAACCACCTGCCGGATCGACAAGTGCATCCATGTGCGCTTCTTCCTTGAGGATATAATGCTGATTCCTGGCGATACGCTTGGAGAAGTCATCAGTCTCGCGAATCACGGTATCGAAGGGGTCTATCTGCAGACTGTCCGTACCACCCAGCACAGCAGAAAAAGCTTCTGTTGTAGTGCGCAGGATATTCACATACGGATCGAAAATCGTTTTATTATAACGGGATGTCTTTGCGTGCAGTGTGATCTTCTGCGAGTCCTCATTTCCCCCGAAAGCCTGCGCCACAGTTGCCCACAATATTCTTGCAGCCCGCAGCTTCGCAATCTCCATGAAGAAATTCGAACCAATACAGAACTCAAATCTCACCCTCTGCAGTATCTCGTTTATCTGCTCTGCCCTGTTACCTGTTACCTGTTGCCTGTTCCCTTCTTCAATTGCTTGCACAGCAATTGAAGTCGCGATTGCCAGCTCCTCCACCGCACTCGCACCCTTATTATGAAATTCCTCTGTATCAATCACAATATCTCTTTCTGCAATTCTTAAATCTTCATTCTTAATTCTTAATTCTTCCGCCCTGTTCTCTGTTCCCTGTTCTCTGTTCCCTTCTTCATTGTTCGCCTCTACAATCTTCCACCCCTTTTCCAGGTACCCAAGAGGGTCTGTGCCACGACGGTAAGGACTTTCACCGGGAAGCGAATCAATGAAGTTCGCGTCTTCGGCGCGATAGATCGGTTGCAAAAGAATCCCTTCATACGTAGGTGTGATCATGGCTTTTTCGAAGGGCACGCCCTTCAGTGATGCTTCCACCACTTTACGCCATTCTTCGTAGGAGGGTATGGGAAAATCATCAGACAGCCTGTGCGGTTTCAACCTTGGCTGGTCAGTCGAATTGGACATAACATTTCTCCTGAAGTTTTTTTGAGTAAAGTTGGGATGGATATGATAGAATGTCAATGTAAATTGATTTGCTGGGCTATTCGCTATTGACTATTATCTCTTGGCTTCTGCAAAGCGAGGGATTGGATGTCATGAATTACTCGATTTCAATAGTATTTCAGTAATTCTTATCTGATATGAAGCCTTTGGGCTCTTCTTCCTGTGTCAAGTTTATAAAATGTACTTGGTTAACACATCTAACTGAGACTTGTTAGTCATCTGCATAGCCTTATTTTATGGCAGCTTTCAATGCAATAGTGAGTTAGTAATTATTTCTATTACGGAGTTTCTATACTCATAAGATAGTTCATTCAGATTTTATCTAACTTGTGTTTAGTACTATTGCTTTTGCTTGTTGGGTTATAGAAAGCAAATCAAGATGAAGTTATATGTCTAAATATAACAGCTGTCAGACTACTTCATAATTGGATAGAGACCAACTAAAGATTAACTTACCTAACTCGTCATAGTTTTTAACATTAAATGTATCAATTGTACTTTGATCAATTCCTTTTATTAACTTGAGTTTAATCTGATCTAGTTTTTTTTGTTTATCTTTTTTTGGTTGATACCCTGCGAAAAATAACTTTTTACCCTTATAATGAAAGCGTTGTGGTAACAATGGATTAGTTTTATTTTTCTCAAGTTTTTTCTTGTTTGGTATGTCAACTTCATATTTCAATGTTCTAAGCACGTTTTCCCAATATTCCAGAATTGTGCATGATTTGATAGATGATAAATATAGACCTTCTTTAAGATCGAAAAATGAAATTGCTGCATGCTTTTGATCATCTAGTAATTTTAATAAATTAAAAGTTCTTTTTAGATTATCTTCACTACTAAAATCATGTAAAAGACTTAGTGGAAATAGATTTTCTATCTCTTGAAAATTCTCATTAACTTGTAAATGAGACATTATATGTATTTCATTTTCTGGGATTTGCTTTATACAGCGAGCTGTAGGGCCAATTTCGTCATGAGGTGTTTTTTTATCTGAATCAGAAATACAAAGACAAAATCTATCCTTTTCATCTCGTGTTTTATATATTTTACAAATTGAACTTCCACCTCCATTTAAACTCGAAAATTTAAAAAATAAATGTGCTAGATTATTCGCTTTTCTATAATAATTAACAACCGATTTATAAAAGTCTCCATCTTCTTTAAATTCGCATAACAAATTTGTTTCTCTGGAACTTGTAGGATTTCTAAAATTCAAATAAGAGAGCTCGATTTTTGTTGTTCCATTATTGACTATTCGATGAACTTCATCTCTTTTGATATTTTTCACATAAGCAACATGGGATAATTGACTGGGATTGATTCTATTTGTTAAATTTGAAATCAATATAGTTATAAAATCTAGTAATGGTCCATCTTTCAAAATATCCAACAACTCTCTTAAAGAAGGGTCATCAATTTGAACAATGTGATATCTGTTAAAATAAGCATCTCTAAGATTTCTCAAACAAATATGCAGACTTTCGATTTGAGTATCATCTATTGTACATAAAGATTTATCTAAAACTATCAACATTTTTATAAATTGTTTATAGGAGGTGCAAAAAAACCTTGGGGCCAATCATGAAAAGTACCGTCATTATTCAATGGTTTTTGGCATATTTTAGTTTCACCATTTTCATTTTTATCAAATAGATAAATACCAATTTGATCTGCCGAAATTTTTTCATACATTATATTCAGTCCTAAGCGATTTATCATCGTTTGACTATGTGTCTCAAAAATAATATATAAATCTATCCCATTTTCTTTCATTTTTGTAGTAATTTTGACATAAAAATCTAACAATTGAGCTTGAAAATAAGGGTGTAAATGTAATTCAGGTTGTTCAACAACAAACAAATAACTATTTCTCATATTGCGATTAAAAGGAATTTTATTTCCACGGTATGTAGATGTATCATTATTCGTAATTTTCCATAAGTTAAGGATAATTGGAAGAATTTGCGAATATCCTGAACCAACATCGCTTAGATTAACGGGCTTTGAACTATTTTTCTCTGTTATAATTAATGATGTAAAATCAAACGTTTTTTGTGTATCCATTTCAAACCCAAAATAATCATAAGTAAATCTCTGGAATGAAGATAGTTCGTCTTTTGATAACCCATTAATAAACATAGCCGTATTTGATCCATCTGAATCAATTTCAGAGACACTAGTATTTTTTATGCTATAATACCTCGAGGATAAACTCCTTACAGGTCCGATGTACGAAATCTGGAGTGCATCTCTTTGCATATATTCCATAATTAAATCATATACGATCGCAATTTTGTTTATATTAATAGAATTTCTCAAATGATGTTGATTTTTTACATTACTATCTCTATATTTATTTTTGAATGTTGCTCCGAGATCATTTTTTTGTTCAAGTCTATTATGCAGATCTAAATCGGAGAGAACTCTATATTGATATATAAAATTACTAATTGTACTTTCATCTAGATTTCCGTGAACAAGAGGGCTGATCTTATTAATTGCAGTTCTTTTTAATACAGAATTCAAAATTCTCGTGCTGTCATACAAATCATAATATATGGTATCTTGTTTAAACATATCTTGTTGATCAATGTTGAAATAAGGAATGAAACTCTTGTTATAACTCCACCTTAGTTTGTATTTCGTGAAGTCATATTCAAAATCATTATATGAAATGCTAAGTAAATATGCATTATCCAATTTGAAAATAAAAACATCAGAATTTATATGTATTTCAAATTTATCAAGAAAAGTCTCAACTCCATTACCATTTATATTTAGAACGATGGACAAATTAAATTCTCTTGAAAATGGATATGCTCGATATTTTTTTACCAATATAGCGAATAATGTACTATTACTTATATTACCATAATCTAAAGTAATTATTATAGGTTCATCAGAGTGGTTATGGTTTTTTATATTTTCTATATTACCATAATCTGCGACAGGATCTACAAACGTTATTGGCCCAGATAATCTTGCTAAAGCGCTTTGTTTTAACACCGAGAGAATTCTAATCAGAGAGCTTTTGCCACTACTGTTATTGCCAACCAAAACTGTAATCGGTTTTATATCAATCATAGGAGATTCTATTATACTTCTTATATTTGAGATTTTCAGAGATTTCACATCTTCTCCTTAATAAACAGTATCATATTAAATATTCAAAATTCATTTAGTACTACTACCTAATAAAATATATATTGAATTATATGTCAAAATATTTCTAACCTAACAAATCATCAATGATCAAATACTTTCTGATAGCACTTCTTTTCTACTTATCGCGTTACCTTATCCTGCTCACCATTAATCCTGCCAATCCAATTAGCGTTATGGAAGAAGATGCTAGTTACTTGGTAATTGGTTATAGGTAGGGGAAGGAACGCGTTCAGAAATGAGATTTAAGATTGAAGATTGAAGATTGAAGATTGAAGAGGGAAGATTTGAAATAGGCATAATATTCTGATTTTGCAGCCTATATTTTATATATATTCCATAGAATTCACACTCTTTTTACAACCACTCGAATTTCAGGCAGCAGTTAAGAATGTCAGGTTATATTGCAGAATTTGCAACTAACTAGTTCCTTTGTTGCTGTCTCATTTCAATAGATAACTTACTATCAATTACAGAATTGGTTCTTCAAATTTCCGTAATAAAAGAACATTGATCATATAATAATTGGTCTTCACAGTCATTTATATGACCATGAAGACCATTTTAAGTATGCATTAGATTCTTATTGAATCAATAAACCTACATAATTTGACCTAATTCAGTTCAACCTTTTCACCATTATAATAAAGAACGCCGTCCTTACCTTTCGTGCTTGGCTGCCCATCAGCAGCTTTCATACTATCTAGATGTAAAAGAGATTGGTATGCAGTACCTCCTATTCCTATTTGACCTGGATCTCCACCGTTAATTCTGATAAAGTCATCAAAATTAATTCGGTTTATCTTTTGAAAAGATAGAAATAGTTCGCCACCCGGTCTTCCTGGAGCAGCACCCCCTCCTCCTCCGCCGCCAGCTCTTTTTGACGTATTAGGAGCATTCTGTCCATCATGCCCATCCTCTCCTTTTTTCCCAGAAACATCAATTATAGCATTATCACCTAAGTTTATCGAACCATGACACAGGATTATAAGTAATCCACCAACACCATTAATATTCAAACCTCCATCTCCACCATTACCACCTGTCCTATCAACATCATTACTTTCAGCTACACGACCTAAGCCACCTTTCCATTTCTCAGCATTTGCTCCATCAGAATTACCACCGCTATTATCTTGACAGTGTCCACCACCACCGCCGCCTCCATAAAAGTACGAACCTTTAGCCCCCTGGGCTTGACGAATTTTACTTAGGATTGTAGTCCATCCAGGTATTGTAGCTCCTCCATCTCCACCAGTTGCACTAAAATCATATGCGTAATTCGCTACCAGTATGGGATTCTTATCAGGAACTTGATTATTAGCCAGTCTAATATAGATTGTGTCACTTACGATGTTATAATTTCTATCAGGAATAATCCAATCATTGGCAAGTATCGAGCCTTCTATATTCAAATCTCCCATTACCTCAATAATTGCCCATTTATGAGTATAATCCCACCATTTTTTTTGACTTGTAACATTTAGGACGCAACCCTTTTCAATTGTTAGCGATTCAAATATTGAGTGAGTTCCACTCATTACTTTGATTTTGTTTTCATTATCCTTGTTAATTGTCATGTTACCAAAATTTTGAAGTAGATAATGCTCACCTTGAAAAGCATTAATACTGCTTGGTTTGATAGAAATTACATTTTCCTTACAACTGGTTAGGAAAATTGTAAAAACGGAGATCATCACTAATGTTAAAATTGTAATTCTTTTCATTTTCCCTCCTTAGTATATTAAAGTAATTGATCTTGAGTGTAAATATATTGTCAAGAGAAATTTTTAATTTAAATTGAGATAAAATAATACATTAGAATATTTGTAATGACAATTATATATATGTAAGTATAAATTACCTTTTATAGATACTAACATTCTTGAACTCTATTTTATTCTACCTTTATCACTTTCTTCATTATCCCTATTTCATTAGCTTTATAAACAGAAGGTACTAGGTACTGAGGCAAAGCAGAAGGGAGTAGCTAATAGTAAATGGGTCATAGACCATATTAATTACCATAGAATTATCAGTCTTTTCATGTTTCCTGAACTCATAACATACTCAATATGTGCTCAAGGAATAAAACAAGCGTATCCATAGGCATACCAATCCCTATCCAATCGGATTCCAATCCCATACCAATCTCTTTCCAATCTCTCTGGATTGGAAAGGGATAGGAATTGGATTGCTTTTGGTTTGGATTTCGATGGGTATGTTCCAGATTGATCTTCGCTAGCGCCTTGGTTGCGGTACAGAATCGTACCATAGGTCACCTGACCTGTTATTGGAGTGGGTTTTCGTACCCACGGATTTATCTTACTTCTTTGTGTCGACAAAGAAGTAACAAGAATTCTGAGTATAATGGTGAATATTCATTCACCTCATGCATGTTCATTCTTTTCTGGCGAAAAAAGAACGAACCAAGAAAAGCTCTCGTCTATGAAAATTCAGCCAATCGCTACTCGAATACTCTCATTTCTGCAAACTCGTCGCTTCGCTCCTCAAACATGCTTCATTCGTGCATTCTCGAACGCGAAGGCTTTCAGCGTCCGCTGAATTTTCAAGGACGGAGGGCAGAGCGGAGCGCCGATTTGTTATCGGCGTGCGAGGTGAATTTTCATTCATCTCCCATCTATTACTTTACCATGATTACTTTTCGGGATGCACTATATTGCCCGCTGCTGACTTTCACAAGATAGACTCCGGAGGCAACAGTCTTTCCGTTGTCATTGGTTCCATTCCATACAACCTGATTCTGTCCGTTTAAACGGTGTTCATCGAGGAGATTTCTGATGTGTTGCCCCTTGATGTTGTAGATATCCATTTTTACCCAACCGGATTCGGGAAGTTCAAAACGTATGGTCGTCGACGGATTGAATGGATTTGGATAATTGTCGATTTTCATGTGTTGTGCTGGTGTTACTACATTATTGATATTTGGGACGATTGTCGAGATATCATATTTTTGTATGCCAAAATAGCCATTTGCTGTATAGATACTGCCATCATCAAGGCAAAAATCACGTGCGAAGGAATCCTGAAAGAAACTTCTGATCAAATGCGGGTCAGCAGGATTTGAGATATTATATATGCTGATTTCAGACCAATTGGGATCTGCTATGAACAATAAGTTGTCAGATACCGAAATTGCACTTATCATACTTGATGGTTTCAAGCTTAACATACCCAGTGAGCAAGGATTTGAAATATCATGACAATCGATTAAATTCACGATATTATAATGTCCATTAGCATAGTACAGTATTTGATCCATGATCTGGAGGTACATGATAGGTTGCGTATTGACTTGCCTGCAAATGATCTCAGGATGAAGAGGATCACTGATATCGATGATCATCAATTCATTAATGCCACTAATGTCTTCGAGTCCAAGATAGGCATAAGAATCTTTGACCAGCATAGAGGTGACGTCTGTTGAATTCAATGGTATTTGATTTACCAGGGAGGCACCGGATTGCGTACTATAATCTACGATACTGAAATCACATTTTGCGCCATAAGGACGTGTAATGATGAACATATATCCATTTTCCACAGCGAGTTGTGTGTAAGTGGTCTCGGCGAGATGAAATTCTTTTACGGCTATCGGAGAAAGCGGATCCTGGATATCATAAATCTGCACTCCCATCAAGGGGCTAATGCAAAATAATGAATTATCCTTTACAGCCATCTGAAAGGTCTGTGACGGCAGCTCCAGTTCCAATGGTGGAGTGGAAATTTTCTCATCAGACAGGTCACAGCAAACAATGGAGGGTGTTTCAGTCAGCATATAAGCAGTATTGTTATGAATGTATATTGCTACGTATGATCTATCAGGGTAATCGAATAGGGATTGTTCAGGGACATTGTCGGTCGTTCTGAGCAATACTTCGAAAGGTCTGTACCACAGGCAACAATAAATGAACTCATTATCAGCAGATGCATAAAGCTTGCCTCCCGGTGATGATTCGAAGATATCTACCAGAGAAATTGATCCAGGGTTGGAAATATCATAGACTTTTATACCTTGACCATGCATATCAAATGTAAGGTAAGCAAAATTCCCATGGATCGTTATCGACGTAAAATAAGAGGAATCCTGTAAAGACCATTTAAGAACAGGATTATGTGGTGCTGTGATATCGATGGCAAGCAAGCCATTATCGTTGTCCAGGAGATAAGCTGTATTGTACTGGATGTATAAATCACCGGCTGATTGGGAAGCATAGCCTCCTTCAAGTACGGGTGCAGATGGGTCTGTAAAATCCCATATCTGTAAACCTATGTTGTAGCGAAACAGATAAACGTGATGATCTTTGACGCTTAGAATATCCGGTTGCAGCTGCATTGGGTACGATTGAATAACAGCCGGCTGCTGTGGATTGGAGACATCCAGCATTTTTAAACCAGCAGACGTGGTAAGGTACAAAATGTTCCCTTCAATATCGATCTTTTCTTGAGAACTGTAATTAATATTAGGGATGTCACAATGACCTTCAATTGTTAGATGATGTGGGTTTGAAACATTGATCACGAATAATTTGCAGACGATAGAGGAAAAGACGTATGCATATTCGCCGCTGAGTTTTATACAGACATAGCCACCAGGTATGCCAAGATCCATTGAGCCAAGAACGATGGGGGCACTGGGATTTTTTGCATCCAAAACATCGATGTTTCTGTCATGAGTGACAATATAGAACAACTGGGTTTGGGGATTGTAATCCGAATCCATTATCGAAATCTCGCTGGTCGAGATCTTTTGCACGAATGAGTGTAAAGGGAGGCTGATAAGAATCAGCAGGATAGTCAGTGTTAAAATGGATGTTTTCATTGTACCCTCCGTATTCACTTAAATTATATTTGTATTAATGAAAATCATTACTTTGACTGTCAAGGATAAAATAGCGAATCGTACCACAGGTTACCTGACCTGAGCGCTACGCGCAATTAAGAATTAAAAATTTCGGAGCGCCGATTTGTTATCGGCGTGCGAGGTGAATTTGCATTCACCGCATATATCTTACTTCTTTGTATCGACAAAGAAGTAACAAGAAAGCTCTCGTCTGTGAAAATTCAACCAATCGCTACTCGAATCAGCTCTATCCTGCAAACTCGAAAAAGTGCTCTTTTCCTCAAACATGCGTCTAGAGCTAATTCTCGAACGCGAAGGCTTTCAGCGTCCGCTGAATTTTCAGTGCCGAATGGCAGAGCAGAGCGCTACGCGCAATTAAGAATTAAAAATTTCGGAGCGCCGATTTGTTATCGGCGTGCGAGGTGAATTTGCATTCACCTCTTATATCTTTCTTCTTTGTGTCGACAAAGAAGTAACAAGAAAGCTCCTGGCTGTACCGCCCTTTCCAAGGGAGGTGTCACGTAGTGAAGGAGGGTATTTCCTTTCAATCGCTTCTCGAATACTCTCATTTACGCAAACTCGAAAAGAGTTCTTCATTCGTTTCATGTAAAAGAATGAATCAACTCTATTTTCTCAAACATGCTTCATTCGAGCATTCTCGTACACGAAGGCTTTCAGCGTCCGCTGAATTTTCAATGACGAATTTTGCAGAAGGTTCCAGGTGTAAGGTGCCAGGGCAGACGTAGGGGTGCACCGAGTGTGCCCGATAAGCTGAATGGCATCACAGATCCTCACTTTTGGATTATGGGAATTTATACGGAGTGAACATATAAGTTTATAAAGTAAATGAGACCTAGATACTAGGAAATTGACAAAAAAGAGGTATAATCACGTGATTATACCTCAGCTGAATGTACAAACATTCAATGAATTTCTTTAAGCAGTTACCCCATCTGCTTATACATTTTTTTACATATTAGCAAGCATCAATCCTAATGCTTCTTGTTAGGAGTTACGCATTTTCCCCAATCACCATAACTCTTTTCCCAGTGACAGCCAGCCCAATCCATTTCTGACATTCTGGATTTTTCTGTCATATTGAAATCGACTATGGCATGATCTACCTTATCATTCTTGATAGTTACGATGTACTGTTTCAATCCAGTACTTTCGATTTTTTCAACTTGAATATCACTCGGTTTGATCTTCTCCATTAATTGCCTCCTTTAGTGGGGTAATATTTATCCCTTAGTAATGACCTTAACTAATAGATTTCAATTCCTGATAAATCCATTTAATAAAGCCTTTACGGGCTTCACATAATGGATCTAAAGAACCTACAGTTCCATTTGCAGAGAAAGCCTGTACTCGGCAACCAGCTCCACAGATATCTATCCATTCGCATTCCGAGCAGTAATCCTGAATAAAATTCTTGGCTTCATCAAATATCTTTACATAGACAGGTGATTCAAAAATCTTCTTAAGGCCTGTGAGCTCATTGATATTTCCAAGATGTGTTTTATCATCAATGAGATCACAGAGGAATATATTCCCATCAACATCTATTGAGATTGCATCTCCAAGACAATCCGTATTGCAGATGCAATGATCTTCTCTCTTCCCAAGCAGGCTTGATATATATTGGAATAGGGGAGATATCTTAGTGAAAGAAAAGGTATCTGCCATGTAAACACGCATAAAACTGATCCAGAAATCGAGAAGTTCTAGGCTATCAACAGAAAGATCATCTTTTTTCGGATAATTCATATGGGGTATCAAATTAACAGCAGTGGCACCACTTTCTTTCAAATAATAATAGGTTTTCTCAGGTTCATGAACGTTTCGCTGTGAAATCACACAACATAATCCCACACCACCAAACACTTTTGAAACGGCTTGAATTCCATTTATAACTTTTTCATAACTTTGATTACCATTTCGATATGGTCGAAGTTCATTTTGTGCTTCAATCAAGCCATCAAAACTTATCCCAATAGAAAAGCGTAGTTTCTTGAAAAGCTCCGCTCTCTTCTCGTTTATAAGTGTACCATTAGTTTGCAATGTGTTCGAAATGCAATGGTATTTTGTTGAATACAATTTCTGTCTTTCTACAATCCACTCATATACTTCATCAGGAACCAGTAATGGTTCACCCCCATGCCAGCAGAATTCAACACATCGATAATCCTGAAGAGTCTTCTTGATAAGAGTATCAAGTAAGGTATAATCCATATAACCCAATTTTCTTGAATTTTGCATGTAACAGTATTTGCATTTCAAATTGCAATCATGGGTGATTTTAACAATTACAACAACACTTGAACGGCATTCCATACTACCCCGATTGGTATCTCCACAAGTCAGAGAAACTACCCTTTATATAATGATCGTTATTTAGTTTCAAAATTTTTAAAATGTACAAAAACAATAAAAAATAAATCAATTAGTACATGTCAAGATAATATATTAAATATAATACATATTATATTAGAACCGATATAAACAATTCTCTCATACATTTGTCAGCATTGAAAATAATATGTTTTTATCTAATTATTTAGAAGAAGGGCTAAGAGCCCTAAAAATAACTCGAAACTTGATTATAACCATATAAAGTATACAAGCAGAATTCATGAATTAGGAAATAATGACAATGAACATCAACAAACCGTTATTCTTATTGTGGATTTTCGTTATTTTCGCAACTCACCCTCAAATCCCTCTCTGTGCACAAAAGATGGAAGATTTCAACGAACCAAGAAAAACTCTCGGCTGTGAAAATTCAGCCAATCGCTTCTCGAATCAGCTTTATCCCGCAAACTCGGGAAAGTGCTCTTTTCCTCAAACATGCGTCTAGAGCTAATTCTCGTACGCGAAGGCTTTCAGCGTCCGCTGAATTTTCAATGCCGAATGGCAGAGCAGGGCGCTTCGCGCAATTAAGAATTAAGATTGAAGATTTAAGAATTGGCAGAGAAGAGCAGAGTCTTAACTCTCTGTCACTTTGTGACATCTCCCTTACCATAAGGGAGAAATTTCTGGATCCCGGACACTTCGTCAAGCTCTGTGCAACGCTTCGCAGGGATGACTATGCGGAATGTCTTTACATAAATAAATTTTCCTGTATTTTTGTATTTTTCGTGTGTTTAGTGTTTTTCGTGGCATAAAAATAATGAGGAATGCATTATGAACAACATCTGCAAGAACTGCAATTCGGAAACCACAGATAAGTACTGCTCTCATTGCGGGCAACCCACAGCTACGAAAAGGATCGATTGGGCATTCTGCATCCAGGAATTCATATTCAATAACTTCACCTTCCATAAGGGGATGCTGTATACTATCAAAACATTGATTGTAAATCCAAGGAAAATGTTCGATGATTACATCCACGGGAAACGCGTCAATTATACGGGTGCCGTCCAATTCTTCCTGTTCATACTCATTTTGAAGGGCATCATATCGCTCATTATGGGGGATGTCCAAACTTCATCTCCGGGTAATATCATGATCAACGGTGTCAGCGCACAAATCGATTTGCAGAAATACATGAGACCCATGGTTTTCATGTTCACCATCATCTCTTCACTCGGAAACTACCTGGTTTATAGAAAGAAGAAATATAACCTGGCTGAGCACTTCTTCCTGAATTTTTATATCGTGGGTATGGGATTTTTCTTCTCGATCCTGTTCAATCTCATCACGTTCTACAAATTACCGGATTATAAGACTCTCTTCATGGGGGTAGTGATAATTTCGTACTATATCCGCATCTTTTATGAAAAGAAGATCAGATTCGTGGATTTTCTCAAGGGGATATGGTGTATGACGCTGAATTTGATTTTCGCATTGA
The DNA here is from genome assembly GCA_035402645.1 of Candidatus Cloacimonadota bacterium. GTDB lineage: Bacteria > Cloacimonadota > Cloacimonadia > Cloacimonadales > DAONDQ01 > DAONDQ01. The sequence continues at coordinate 17,834 of DAONDQ010000028.1, forward strand.
TTCTTGTGGCAATTGGTGCTTTCATCTATATGTATCAGCATGATTTGCTGCAGGGGTAGGGGGCGCGAAGCGCAATTAAGAATTAAGATTGAAGATTTAAGAATTGCGGAGCGCCGATTTGCTATCGGCGTGCGAGGTGAATTTGCATTCACCTCATTTATCTTACTTCTTTGTATCGACAAAGAAGTAACAAGAATTCTGAGTATTGTGGTGAATATTCATTCACCGCATGCATGTTCATTCTTTTCTGGCGAAAAAAGAACGAACCAAGAAAAGCGCTCATGCCACAATCTCAAGACATCTGCACCTGATAACACTGATACTAAACGCGGATTAACTTGATCTATCAAACTTCGATGTCAGCACATTCGTGCTGTTCCCGTGTGGCATGATGGCAGAGGGGAACGCTTTGCGCAATTAAGAATTAAGATTGAAGATTTAAGATTTTCGGAGCGCTGATTTGTTATCGGCGTGCGAGGTGAATTTGCATTCACCTCTTATTCTTACTTCTTTGTATCGACAAAGAAGTAACAAGAAAGCTTTCATCGGTGGCAGAAGCGAATAGCGAATAGGAAATAGGAAATAGGGAATAGCCCGGAGCGGAGCGCTTCGCGTAATTAAGAATTAAGAGTGAAGATTTAAGAATTGGCAGAGAAGAGCAGAGGAGTCAGGTCCTGGATCCCCGCATTCGCGAGGATGACACAGCAGAAGGTACCAGGGCAGATTTGGAGGCGCAATGCGTTGCGCCCGAGCAGAATACGGAGCAGACAGTTTTACACATCCCATAAAAAAGAGGCGCACTTTGTGCGCCCCTCTGTAATTCTTAACTATTAGTTTTTAGTTCTTAGTTATTAGTTCTTAACTCTCTGAGAACTTCTTCTTCCGTCATATTCTTCGTAAAGTGTGGCAGTTTCGCAAGGCTCCTGCGTCCATCTGTGTGGAATGCACGAACATGGTAGAGTGTTGTCTTCGAGTGCCACAGAACTCCCATGTCAATGTAGTAGGGTTCTACGGAACCACCGCAATAGTAATATGTTCCATCGGGTGATGAACCATCATTATAGAACACAATATAGTAATCAGGGTCGACTGGTCTACCCATGATATCTTCTGTAACAGGATCCCAATAGAGATTGATGTTATGTTCATCTCTCTCCAGGGTCAGGTTTTCAGGGGCTTTTGGAGGCACATATTCTGAATAACCTGACAATGGAACTACAAGTAACGGTTCATTTGTCGAATCATTATGAATGAACAGCGTATCAGTCACCGAACCAACCGCTTGAGGAATGAAACGAACCTGCAGAACCGTGCTGTTGCCAGGTTCCACCGAAGCCGGAAGCGTAATCCCCTCCACTGAGAACGGACTACTACTCAAATGGAAACTGGATGACGAGATATGCAGTGTTGCTGTTCCTGTATTCTGCAAGGTGATGGTCTTTACATCTGAATTCAAACCTAAATAAACCAACCCGAAAGCCATTGGTTCAGGTATTTGTGCTTGGATCAGAGGATAATTGGGAAGAACATGGATATAATCCGTTTTCGTTACGGATGCTGTGGAATCATAGGAATTAGTAACAGTTAATGTCACCGTATAATAACCTTCCAGCGTGTACAGATGGGAAGGATTCTGCTCTGTTGATGTAAAGGTATCACCAAAATTCCAGAGCCAATTCGCGAGGATACCAGAGCCTGGGGTTGACTGATCCGTGAACTGGACAGTCAGAGGCTGTTGCGCTTCCGTAATATCGGAAGTGAAGTTGGCAGTCGGCAAATTGGCTGGGATCGTAAAGGTCGTATCAGAAACATCAAATATCGTGCTATCTGCTGTATCACTGATCCTCACCAGGCATTGGGCGGAAGGATTATCCGGCACGAGCCATTCATATCCGGCTGGAGATGCAGGGCATAAATCGGTGATCGTAAACCAGTCCAGTCCATGATTCACGGTATATTCAATCTTCACATTCTCGATGTCGGGAGTCGCAGCCCAAAGGATTGTGACCGGTGCACCATTCACCAATGTCTCGCCTCCATTCGGGGCTAATACAGCCACGTTTGGATGCAGGACATGAATGTAGTTGTTAATTGATAAAACTGCCGTAGAATCGAAGGAATTCGTTACTGTAAGGGAAACGTTGAAATATCCTTCTTCCGTATAAGTGTGAGTCGGATTCTGCTCGGTGGAGGTGGTACCGTCACCGAAATTCCAATTCCAACTTGTAATCATACCCGAACCTGCAACTGAAGTGTCCGTAAAGTGAACTTCCAGGGGTGAGTATCCTTCCGTCACATCTGATGTGAAACCGGTTGTGGGAACCAATGCCGGGATGATGAAGAAACCGCCCATGATATCGAATGTATCACTGTTGTCAGAATTGGTAATTTCAACACGACATATTGTGGAAGGTTCATTCGGGACTGTCCAATCAAGCATACCACGGTTCGCCTGGCAATTTAAGATGATGGGGTTCCAAATCGCTCCATCTGTGGTGTTGTAGTAGATATTCACACTGCTGATATCCGGTGTGGCAGTCCACTGGATGGTATAGTTGGAATTTACAGGAAGAATCTCACCATTTACAGGTGCCAGGACATGGATCTCAGATGGCATTACATGGATGTAATCCGTTTTCGTTATCACGTTGGTGGAATCATAGGAATTTGTAACCGTGAGTGTTACAGTGAAATATCCGGTTCCTGAATAGGTATGCACTGGATTCTGTTCTATTGAGGTTTCACCGTCACCAAAGTTCCATAGCCAGTTAGAGATCGTTCCAGAGCCGGGAACCGAGGCATCCGTGAATTGAACAGCACAGGGAGCGTATCCTTCTGTTGCTGTGGATGTGAAATTGGCAGTAGGATGTATCACCTGAATCGTGAAGAGTGACTCAGACCAATCTATAGTTAGGCTATTATCTAAATCCCACATCCTGATACGACAGTTGGAAGTGGGTGTACCAGGTACTGTCCAGTTGAAAACCCCTGCTGAGGCAGGATATTCTAAAGCGACCACCTGCCAATCATTCACACCATCGAGGCTATATTCAATATGAATGTTTCTGATATTGGGAGTTGCTGTCCAAGTGATGGCATAGGTGGAGTCGACGTTTAGAATCTCTCCACCGTTTGGTGTGAGGAGATTGAGTATCGAAGGCAATACATGGATGTAATTTGTGCGAGTGAAAGTTTCTGTAGAACCGTAGGAATTCGTCACTGTCAGTGACACGGAGTAGAATCCCGGATACGCATAATAATGCAGTGGATTCTGTTCATCAGAAGTTACATCATCCCCGAAATTCCATGACCATTGTGTGATTGTCCCTGACCCAGCGACAGAATTGTCACTGAATTGGACAGCAAAAATTTGATATCCTTCAGTGGCATTTGCGTTGAAATTAGCAATGGGTGGAATCACCGGAATTGTGAATGATGCATTAGACCAGTCAGATTGTGCTAAATCGTCAACGTTGGATATCATAACAAGACAATTGGCTGACGGATTATTGGGCACCATCCACTGGAATGAACCGGTGGATGCTGGAAGGGATTCAGCAATTGTCTGCCAATCACTTCCGCCATTGATACTGTAATCAAGTTTGACATTATGTATATCAGGAGTTGCAGTCCAGGATATCTGATAGACAGTGCCGCTATTGATGGTCTCACCGCCATTTGGTGAATCAAGCGTTAGAATAGAAGGCAGCACGTGAATGTAATCTGTCTTCGTAATCGTGGCTGTGGAATCATAGGAATTGGTAACCGTGAGTGTTACAGTGAAATATCCGGTTCCTGAATAGGTATGCACGGGATTCTGTTCTGGAGAAGTATCTCCATCACCAAAGTTCCATAACCAGTTGGTGATCGTTCCCGAACCCGGAGTGGAATTATCATTGAATTGAACAGCCCAGGGAGTGTATCCTTCTGTTGCCGTGGATGTGAAATCGGCTGTGGGAAGTATCACCGGAATTGTAAATGATGCATTAGACCAGTCAGATAGTGCTAAATCGTCAACGTTGGATATCATAACAAGACAATTGGCTGACGGATTATTGGGTACCATCCACTGGAAAGCACCGGAATAAGCAGGGACGGATGCAGCGATTGTCAGCCATTCACTTCCACCATTGATACTGTAATCTAATTTGACGTGTTGGATATTCGGGGTTGCTGTCCATGAGATTTGATAAACGGTACCGCTATGGATAGTCTCTCCGCCATTGGGAGAATCAAGTGTAAGAACGGAGGGCATCACATGGATGAAATCTGTACGAACAATCGTGTCAGTGGAATCATAGGAATTGGTAACGGTAAGTGTTACGGTATACAGTCCGGCAAGGTATTCATGATGGGGATACAGTTCCGTGGAAGTGGTACCGTCACCGAAGTTCCATAGCCGGTTCGTGATGGTACCTGTACCCGCTATAGATTGGTCAGCGAAATCGACTCCAAGAGGTTGATATCCTTCTGTAATATCGGCAATGAAAGCGGCAGTGGGAGGTATGACACGAATGGTAAAAGGCAAATCTGAAGTATCTACGTTAGACGAATGAACTGCATCAATAATTCTAATCCGGCAATCAGCAGATACATTATTTGGCACTGTCCAATCGTATGAGCCTGAAACACAGGGATATGCCAATATGACTGGAATCCAGTCCATTCCATCATGTGTACTGTAGAAGATATGTATGGTGTCTATATTTTCTGTATTTGTCCAATTGATTGAGTAATGTGAATTGACGGTGAGGATTTCTCCTCCATTTGGAGCAGTAAGAGTGAGTTCAGAATTTAGCACGTGGATATAATCCGTGCGAACCAGTGTTGAAGTGGAATCATAGGAATTGGTGACTTTCAAGGTAACAGTATAAAAACCATCAGTTGCATATATGTGTTCAGGGTTCTGCTCCGTCGAAGTGCTTCCATCTCCAAAGTTCCAGAGCCAATTGGTTAAATTACCTGAACCTGCAATCGAGTGATCAGTGAACTGCACTGTCAAAGGCTCATATCCTTCTGTTATATTTGCCGTGAAATCAGCAGTTGGAGGAATGACGGGAATCGTGAAGGTGGTATCGGAAATATCATAAGTCGCGCCATAGTCCGTATTGCTTACACGTACCAGGCATTGGGTAGAAGCATTGTCAGGGATTGTCCAGTCATAGGTGCCGGCAGTGGTAGAAAATGAGGATTGGATTGGCAGCCAGTCAGTTCCATGATTTACACTGTATTCAATATTCACTTGGCTGATATTGGGGGTTGCTGTCCACGATATGGAACAGACAGAACCAATCGGTAGAACTTCTCCACCATTCGGGAAGGTAACCACAATTTCCGAAGGTAAAACATGGATGAAATCAGTCTTCGTAATGGTTGAAGTGGAATCGTAGGAATTCGTAACAGTCAGGGAGACGGTATAATATCCTGCTGAGTCGTATAGATGAATGGGATTATGTTCTGTCGAAGTCTGTCCATCACCGAAATTCCAAAGCCAGTTGGTGATAATACCTGAACCGGCAAGAGATTGATCCGTGAAGTGAGCAGTCATGGGTGCGTAACCTACCTGCACATGGGCTGAAAAATCAGCGATTGGCGGCATAACCGGTATTGTGAACACGGAGTCAGATTCATCATATGCAGTACTCATGGCAGCATTGCTTACCTTTACCAGGCATTGCATGGATGGATTAACGGGAATGGTCCAATTGTATGTACCTTCTGATGCAGGATAGGAAGCTTGTATAGGCAGCCAGTCCGTACCATTGTTCAAGCTGTAATCCAGATTCACATTGGCTACGTCTGTTGTAGCTGACCAAAGAATAGGATGCTGGGAATAATGCACCCAATTCTCTCCACCATTGGGAGAAGTTAGGATGAGTTGAGGACGGACTGTGAATATATTATCACTCATATCACTGATTGTTGAATAAGAAGCATCGCTTGCACGGACAAGATAGGAAGTTGAGTTCACTGTTGGAACAGTCCAGCTATAAGTACCGCTGGATGCCGGTGTGGTGGCGACAATTTGGTTCCAGTTACTGCCATTATCAGATGAATATTCCAGTTTCATGTTCGTGATATTCGTTTGATTCCAAGTGATGTTGTGAACGTTTTGAGAACCCCACACTTCAGAGCCGTTGGGGGAAGTCAGTGCGAGGGTTGCAATGGTAAAGGGGTTGGTACTTGTATTTGTGAAAGTCGGGAAATCCATGGAACTGATGCGTATCTTACAATTCGTGGAAGCTGTTGCGGGAACAGTCCAATTGTAGGAACCCAAGTCTGCTGTGAGTCCCCAGGTCATCGCCGTATAGGTGGAACCGCCATTTGTAGAGTAATCCAACTTGATGAAGCCTGTCATATATTGTTGTGACCAGGTGACAGCATATGTTTTTCCCCCTTGCAGTTTGATACCGGAAGCGGTGGGGTTGGTCAGGGTAAGGGATGCAGCGGTAAAGACGGCATTGGATGCATCTGTGATGCTGAGATCCACAATGGCACTGGCTCTGACCAAATACTGGTTGGAAGCAGTGGCGGGAATCGTCCAGTTATATGTTCCCAATGCTGCTGAGACGCTACCGATGATCGTGTTCCACGTACCACCGTTATCTGCGCTGTATTCCAGTTTCAGGCTGGATATCTGGTTTGATCTCCAGGTGATGGGTTTGACTGTGCCAGTCTGGAGAAATTCTGCTCCATTCGGAGATGTGATCTCCAAAGAACAGATCGTGAATGGTGATCCCCATGCATAGGTATTTGGATTTGCAGCATCTGAAATGCGTAGATAGCAGTTTGCAGAAGGAGTGTTCGGGATAGTCCAGTAATATACGCCATCGGTTGCAGGGACAGAAGAAGCTATGGTTTGCCAATCTGAACCAGCATTCGAGGAGTATTCTATTTTTATATTATCGATTTCCACGGTGTTCCAGGAGAAATAATATGTTTTTCCCACCTGTACCCTTGTACCAGAAAACTGGTAGAGTTGAATTATAGAACCGGCAGTGGTACTGATGTTGAAATATGAGTCTGAAGTGTCAAATTCATCTGTATTTGCGCTATTCACGACTTTTACTTGTGCAGTCGTCGAAGCGGTATTGAAAATCCTGAAAGTATAGTATCCCAGGGCTGCACTGATAGCATAGGAGTTCTGCTGTACCCAGTTGCCATCGATGGATGCAAATACATTGACCGACGTAATGGAAGGATTTGCCACCCAATGAACCGTATAATTTGTATTTCCCATCCAGGTTTCACCACCGTTGGGGGATAATACCTGTATTTTTTTATACATTGCTTCGGCAGCAAATGGAGATGCAGCAAAATCATTATCGATTGCCTGTACACTCCAGTAATACTGGAATTGGGAAGAAAGAAGAGAACCCTGTATCTTCCAGGTGCACTGTCCGTTTGAATATCCAAATTGCGCAATCTGGTTCATTCCCGAAGCAGTTGACATGGAGGAGATGATGTCGCTTCCTCCCGGAGTTGTTCCCAACCTGAGTTGATAGGTAAGTCCTGCAGACGGTGTTTGGGCATCTGTAGGAGCAGTCCAGGTAAATACGACAAAACTGCCATCCGTATAGGTGTGCAGGTTCGTAGGAGCAGCAGGAGCAGTATTGGCTCCTGTGAAGTTATTCCTATATATCTTTGCTATCTTTGTGCTTGTGGATGTACTACCTGTGAGAATGAAGTCCAGTTTTCCATCGTTGTCAAAATCTGCCCAGGAAGTAGAACCACTAGATACGTTGATGAGTCCTGCACCAATATCACTGAATGATCCGCTGCCATTATTGTGATAAATGCGGCTGATGTAAGCAGAACCTGTATGCCCTTCGAGAAGAACATCCAGCTTTCCGTCAGCATCGTAGTCGCCCCATGCTGCAGAACCCCAGCCCACGCCTGTCAATGCGGCACCAATATCAGTGAATACATTGTTTCCGTCATTACGGTATACTTTTGTATAATTATAATCTCCACTGTTGCCGGTAAGCAAGACGTCAAGGTCACCGTCATTATCATAATCACCCCAACTGATAGAACCGTAACCGAGGTTCATCATGGATGTTGTGACTTCAGTGAAAGTGCTGTTTCCATTGTTTTTGTACAATTTTGTATAATCAGTGGCTACATTGACGCCTGTGGCAAGTATATCCAGGTCGCCATCATTATCATAATCACCCCAGGTCACAGCACTATATGTAATGCCTGTGAGTCCTGCATTGATGTTGGTAAAGGTGCCATTCCCATTGTTGCGGTAAACATTCAGTGTCGTTGCACCTGCAAGAAGAAGGTCTAGGTCACCGTCATTATCAAAATCACCCCAGGCTGTGGAACTGTACATCACTCCCGGGAGACCTGCATTGATATCTGTAAAGGTGTAATCTCCATTGTTCCTGTAAATCGTGGTAGTTGAGGAACTATAACTGTTCTGACCTGAGATGACGAGATCGATATATCCGTCCTTATTATAATCACCCCAGGATGCAGAGCCGTCAATCACACCGGTTAATCCTGCGTTGATATTGGTAAAGACGTTGCCGCCATCATTCCGGTAAATATTGGTGCTGAAGAAAGCAGCATCAGACTTGCCGGTAACGACTAAATCAAGATCACCGTCATTATCGATATCTCCCCAGGCGGTGGAACTGGATTCTACACCGATGAGTCCTGCATTGATATCGACAAAATCCGCATAAGCATAACTTCCAATAAGTAACAAAATCAGAAATAAAAGGTTCTTTCTCATGTTCTCCTCTTTGTTTATTTATATTTAACTTAATTAAACATTGGGATTTATATAGAAGAAGACCTGCTTTGGATTTAGGGTATTCAAGC
>DAONDQ010000029.1:0-26489 GCA_035402645.1 Candidatus Cloacimonadota bacterium
GGGCAACACCTGTGTCGATGAAGGGCGTCAGGTTCCTGTCGATGACCTTCATCACATCGATACCCAGTGGAGTTCCCCTGAAATCCAGGCTTGGAATCTGGTAATTCCTGCTTTCGGATGCGGTTATTTCATACATCCATTTTGTATATTTTAATGCGTCTGTGGCATTTCCGCCAACAAATTGAACAATAGCCGGTGCTGCTGCGATGGCAAATCCACCCAATCCTCCGGTCTCGGTGATGGCACTATCTCCAATGTCCGGATTCGCATCATCCTTTGAATACCCCGGAAAATAAAGGGCATCAGGCACCAGTGCTGCACCTGTGAACCACTTATTGCCAGTTCCTGCTAATTGGATGCCAAACTCAGTACCGTTTCTCGCCATCACAACCGCAATGCTGCTGTTGGGAATATCACGGGCTGCATCCAACACTGCCTTGCATGCCGGCATGGAAAGATTGAGGAAGGAATGGTCATTGCTGTTAATGAATTCCAATACCTTGGCAGTATCCTCGATATTGGAAGAAGTACGAAACATGGCGGGAGCGATCTGTCTGTAGAACAGGGAAGTACCCGCTCTATTTCGGTTATGAACTTCATCTCCCATGTGCAGGGCCTGTGCGATCAGGTTGCTCAGGTCTATCTTCCCGATAGAGCGAATGGCTTTATCGAGGATCGGGTACATGATTCTTTCCATCCACTTCAGACGTTCAATGACTTCAGGTTGGAAAGCCCCATATCTCAAGACCTTTCCCAATCCTTCATTCTGCGTGCAATAGGCATAATTGCCATAGGTTTCATTCTGAATTATGAAGACGGGCATGGAAGGGGAAATGATTCCCGCCATCGGTCCCACTGCCGAATGCTCATGGCATGGAGCATACTTTATTTTACCCGATTGGGCCAACGCTTCCGCCTCTTCCGCCGTGGATGCCTTCTGTTCATATAGGAGGGCACCGATGATGGCTCCCTTCATGGGACCGCACATGCGTTCCCACTTGATGGGCGGACCTGCATGCAATATCAGGTTTTCATTCATGCCCGGAATCACGTTGCGGGCAATATCCAGACCAACCAGGACGGGCTTACCCTTCTGTATGATATCCATCACCTTTGCATTGGCTTCAGTGATCCTATCGAGGTTCTTTTCCAGTTTAGCCCTGAACTTCTCGTCTATGGCTGCAGGCGGATTCCAATCGACCTGGATGGATTCGACTGATTGCTTTTCCAGGTCAGCCTGGAAGGATTCCAGACCAACATTAATGACATTTATCTTCTGTTTCTTTAAATTCTTGAAAGGCATTATCCCCTCCTCATTGCGGATAACAATTCTGCGGCGAGTTCGCAGGCATCAGCATTGGTATCGGTTACAACCGCCCCGGCATTGCCGAGGGCATCCATCACATCATGCCTGTTTTGTGGATCCTGGTCGGTTCCCACGACTGCACAAATGACAACGATATCCGTCTTTGAAGTGATCTGCCTGATCACAGGTGCCAACTCCAGGTGAGGAGTCATGTGAGAGCCATACCCCAGCACTACATCCAGCAGGATAAGGGCTGTTTCGACATCCTTGCTTTCTTCCTCTATCTTCTTCATACGAAGGGAATAATCGATCATGGGATGAGGTCTTCCCACCGTGAATTCATCTGCTCCAAGGTCAATAATGGTATCCTGTTTTGATATCCACGCATCCTCGAGCTTGTATTTGCTATCAAGCGGTGCATTGCTGTAAGCATGTTGGTCACCGAGCTTACGATTGTATATGAATTGGGCTTCATAGCAAAGTGTCCCACCGCTGAAAATTCCTCTCAGGTACTTTCTTGGTGCTGCCGGAAACTGTATGCCGGGCAGTCTGTCCAATGAAGCATGAAGCGGTCTGCTGAATCCATGTTCCCATATTTTGTTCTTATTGACTTGCGCAAGCAGGTAGCAGGCGGCATAAGCAGTATCTGCAAGGGTCAATCCTGCATGAAGATTGGGGAACTTCGGCATGACAAAGGTCCGAAGGAAGTTCACCACAACAGGTTTCTTTGTAGATTCAATCAGTTTCCATATCTTCTCGACTACTGCCTGGTCAGGGACCTTGCTGATGAGCACAATGACATTGGTATCCTTATCTTCGATGAGGTATTCAAGGCAGGCAAGGATCATCAGTCCGCCGATTTCCTTCTTTCCGTCTCTTCCACCGGTACCAAAGGCTTGAGAGATGCCTTCACCGAGATTGTTGATGACGGAACTGACTTCCTGCAGTCCGGTTCCCGAAGCGGAAACGATCCCTATCCTTCCCTTTCTGACAACATTGGAGAAAGCAAGCGGAACACCGTTGATGATGGCAGTACCGCAATCAGGCCCCATGCAGAGCAGATCTTTGGAAAGAGCGTATTCCTTCAGTTCCTTTTCTGTTTCCATCGACACATTATCCGAGAAGAGCATGACATTCAGTCCATTATCCAATGCAATTTTGGCTTCCCTTCCTGCATATTTCCCTGCAACGGAGATCAAAGCCATGTTCGCTTCCGGCATCATTGCATGTGCCTTGTCAATGCTTCTCGGCAGGATGGTTCCCTGCTCCGTACTTGCATTTGTCGGACCGCCCTTTTCGATCCATTCACGAATCTCGTCCATAACCTTGCCGGCTATCTCATCATTTTCAGCATTGATAGCGATGCATATTTCGTTATCATTCACCTGCTCGAATTCAGGAAGAAGCATTCCTGTATTCCTGAGAATGGATTTGTTCTCCACTGTTCCCATGATGGCGACAGCATCGACCACACCCTTTCTCTGTCTGAATTCCTTCGAAATCAGCATCAGCTTCACTGAATCGAAGTACTTACCTTTCACTACTGTTCCAATGATAGGCATATATCTTACCACCTTATTATAATTCAAGATCAAGACAGGAAATCAATCCCACCAGTGTATCTGCTCCCGATGTCTCTCCTACGGAAAGCACCTGCTCCAGCAGAGTACCAGTGTGATTCAGCTCCATTCCGGTCAGCGATGCGACGAGGTATTTCCAGTGCTCCGCATAACTGCCTTCGCAAGCCATCCTCACAAACAATTTCACCAGTCTGTTTGATGACTTCCGTAACAGGTCAGCATAAATGAACTCCAGAAGTTTTGACAACTCATTTTTCCCAAGGGCAATCAAGATCTGTAAACCCAACATATATCCGATGATAAAATCATCTCCCGATGGAGTCTTTCCATAACCGTATCCCCTGAAGGCAATGATGTTCCGTAATGAATTATCATTGATCAGATTTGCATACAGCTCCCGCATCAAGCTCATGTAGTTGTAATCAAATGCCGAATCGGTGATGATCTCTTTACATGGATCAAGCAGGAATCCCAGGCTTTTCTCAGGAAGTTTCGGAATCCAGTTCTGATGAATGAAAGCCATGTTCTTACTGATAAGCTCCGGATCGAGTTCCGTGAGATCGATATTTGAATGGTAAATGTGGGATTCTTCTCTCTTTATTTGTATTGAATCATTGATGATAACCAAATCGTCAGTAATTTCCAGCGACTCGATCCTGCCAACAGGCAACCCCCATTCCACAATGGTATAAGGACCTGCTCCGAGGGGAGAATGGACAACCGATACCACTTCATCCTGCCAGATGAAATTCACAGCCCTCTCAAACACAGAATCCCTTTCCGTGAATCTTCCCAGTGGGAAACGGTCTCCAATGCTGAGTAAAGTGATAATGTCATCCATGAGAGAAAGTTAGATAATGTTGGTTAGATGTAAAGAAAAAAGGATGAATATACTTATCTACTTATATAATCTTCAAAGTGCTTTCTTTACGCAGTCTCTCATTTGGTCTTTTTCACCCCGAAACATCTTGATTCTCCTGCGTTTCCTCTCTCTGGATTTTTTCTTAGGCAACTCACCCCCAGCCCCTCTCTTGAAAAAGAGGATAGCCAGATCTGGAGTTCTCTCTCATTTTTCCTTTTCAGTCTATCTCTTTGGTTAAGACACTCCCCCCCTTGGCAAGGGGGGATTTAGGTCGTGACGGACGAGTTAGATATTTCTCCCTTTTGTAAAGTAGCGATTCACTGTGCCTAGTTCTACTAGCTTGACTACTAAGTGGCGGGATTGTTTGAAAAGGAATAATGCCATAGCAAAATCATTCAATTCCTTAAATCGACCCATAAATGAGTTAAACTGAAGTTATATGGTTGCACTGATTTTCTATTAAATTGTATATTGCATGAAACTACTTTAGCTGAAAATTCAAATGACAGGTTACTCGATCCAACATGCAAATCTTGAATATATTTATTAACTTCCTGTTGTATTTCTGTAGGATCCATAGATACAATATATCCAATCATAAATCCATTGCCCACATTTCTACCATATTGATGTTCATCATCAAATCTTTTAATTCCTTCAGTTACGTAATTTCTATTTAAATTCCATGTTCCAGCTTTTTCTCCCAGCCTTTTACATTCAATATGCAATGATACTTCAAATACTTCAGCGTTTAATGCAAAAGGATCCGTTAAAATACTTGTAAAATCTGGTCGTTTTCTTTTTTTCCCACCAGATAAATTGTTAATTGAAATTGGAGGAATTGGCGCTTCCCAAGATGGAGTTTGTGGTTTATCCTTATGCATAAAACATTGTTCTTTTAAATAAGGGCATAATTTTTCAGATATAGCATCCTCGCGAGATTTTTGTTTTTCATTAACTTCAAGTTCAAGCAAAGCTCTATGGAAAATTCCAAAATACAAACTTACATGCCTTTCCCATAAGTGTACGAAGGGGATCTCTTTTCTTGCCACTTTGAGTGCCTACCCTTTAGCGCGATATGTATTAATCATTGATTTTGTTAAAGTCGCTTCAGCATCTTCTCGAGCTAAACTTCGAGTCCAAAAGCGTTTTTCATTTCGTTTAATAATTATAATTGCATTTGATGATATTGAGTAAACGATTCCATCTAATAACATCTGAGAAGTTCCCATTGGAATTTGGAGATTATTCCCAATTTCTTCCATTAGTTTTCCCCATGAATCCTCTTTTGGTTTTAAATTCCAATTATCACCAGAATCAGCAGGATAAAACTCTAATGCAAGCATATTACCAGATGCTCCGATATGCATATCAGCACGCATTACCTCGTTTTCATTTAAATATGGTTGCCAACGTTGAGCAAACCGTTCTGCATATTCATGAACCCATGAACAATCGTTATTTGAAACTGCTTTCTTTACACCTATGCTTCTCTCAGGATTATTAATGAAAGGCAAGGTTACCTCGCAAAAGTCAAGAATCAGTTCTATTTCTGATTCGGTAAACCCATACAAATGATAAACAGCCTTATCCAATTCGAGTTCCCATTGTTTTCTTTGTTGATCAATATCAATTTGGTCAATTCCATCAAGATTCGTAACATCATATGGCTGTGGGTTATAGCTTCTAAGCTTTTCTACGATTGAACATACGTTGTCAGCTTTATAGCCAGTCATTTCTCTTGGTAATGGGAGTTGTAGCAGCTCATCATCCAAATGCAATTCATGGTGCCACAAACCCCAATTGGCTGAAGTATTAAAATAGAAGTATCTACTAAAAGAAGACCATAAAATTCCAACAATTAGTAAATATGCTGATTCTGAATCATTAAAGAGCTTTATACCATTTATAGAATTACTAAAACAAAAATCTTCATTTTCAAATCTTGCTACGATTATTCCATTTGAATTATCTTTTTCTGAAATCCCTCTTTTAATTAATATTCTTAGACCATTATAAACAAGCTGATTACCCGAACGATAGAATCTTCTGGGAGATATAGAAAATTCTAATGGCGAATATCTATTGAAACTATTTATCTTCAAGGATCTATGTTTAGAAACATCCGGAAAATCAAATTTTGGAGGATTTTCTACATAACCTTGCCCCGATTTGTTTCTGCAAACAATTTCATCAAGCTTCTTATTATTTGCAAAATTAGAAATAAAATTATAATCTGCAAATCTACCAAACCAATTTATTTTCCATAGTTTGTTATTGGATAAATCCTGATTTACTAAGTAGGCTCTGTCATATTTAGATAACAAAACAGCTTGAGTAGATTTTGTTATTAATACCTGCTTGGGAGACCAATAACTCACTGGGTTCCCATTTTGATTTGCTTTTTTGAAATTGATTAATAGGAATGGAGCAATTGCTCCTTGAAAGTAGATTTTTCTAACATGAGAAAAATTATAAACTTCATTTAAACAAATTTTTGACATCCATTCTTTACGGAAAGTTAGCGAATTTGAACCATGCTTAAATAATACACCTGCCGAAGTTAAAAGTGAACAAATGCCATTTTCTGATAGAAATTCAGTGGATAGCCAGAGAAATGCTTGAGATTGTTCATAATCACTGATTTGAAAATGATTATCTTTACACCATTGTAACATTATATTTTGTCTTTGCTTTGCTTCAATATTAGCCTCTTTACTTATAGGCCCCCAAGGAGGATTTCCAACAACTACATCTATCATCCCAATATCGTTTTTACTAATCTCGAAAGCATTTTTAATATAGATGTTTCCAGTATGACCTTCTGATTTTTCAAAAAGAGTAACTAAATTAGGCAATTTATTTCCATTCTGGATCTGAATTAGAAGTGACCTAGGTTCAATGTAATGAAGCATTGCCAAGTATAAGCTAAAAGCTGTAATCTTAGCTGCTTCTGGATTAATTTCTATACCTACTATTTGTTCAGTTAATATTTTTTTTAATTCTGAGTAAGATGGCACTCCTCCAATTTTAAAAATATTAAATCTGACAATTCTTCGAAAAGCCTCTACAAGAAATATACCTGACCCACATGCAGGATCTAAAACTCGAGGTGTTCTTTCTAAAACATCATTAGTCAAGACCCTTGAACAAACAAATTCTGCAAGTGCCGGTGATGTATAAAACGCCCCATCTTGCCTAGCAACTTTCCTCTGTGTTTGATCTTCAGTAGAAGAGTGATAAAATTCCTCATAAATCGCACTTATCAAGTCAAGTGGTACAATATCAAATTTGTATGAGAAGAAGAAGAGCTTTTTCTCGATACCAACATCTCCATATAACAAATCTAATACACGTTTAAGATGGTCTGCTGTTACATTATTTTGTTCATCTTGAATATCAGGAAACATATCTCCATTAAAATCATCAGACAGCTTTTTGAAAAAAGCATACGTAAAATCTTTATCCTGTAGAACTCTTGGGTAAAATGCTTTTCGATCGGTCAAATCTAAAGGATCTTGATAAGTTCCATGAGTTAATATATCAAGCCATTTCGAATCACTGCCAGCAATTCTAATAAAATACTCATCATCAAGAATTCCACGATCTTCAAGATACCTAATAAAAATTGAACGTCCAATTAGAGCATGTGCATATTTGCTATTTAGCTTCATATCAAGTAATTCTTTTCTAACCGTTTTTAGATCTCGAATCAGAGCTTTATCAGCTCTATTATCGAGAGATCCAAAACGTTTCTCTAATTCGAAGACTTTCCCGCTTTCGATATTGTCTCTATGATATGTTTGAAGCTCTTGGGTTATGTGATTTATTTGCACTAAAACTTGTAACCGATCTTGTGTATACGAATTGTTCAACCTAACTGGTTCTTGAGCCATATCCAAAATTGACAGTTCCCCTTCTGTTTCTAAGAAAAGTATCCTAGGACGTGCAAGACACCAGAGTCTATTAAAAGTTTTGATTCTATCTGAAGCAGAGCATCGTGCAAATACTACAAACGGACTATTTTCAACAAAAAACAATGCTTCTGCACCAGCATGTTGAGCAGCATTCAACCAATCGCGTTTATCTAAGTTATCTTCTTTAGATAACTCACTCTCTTTTTTAAGATTAAAGAGTTGTCCTGAACGAAAATCTAATACTTGAATTGCTTTTTCAAGTAAATCATTTGTTTTCATAGGTCTCCCTTCATCTTTAATCCTGAATGTGGATTCTGACTTCTATGATTATTTCAATTTTGTTGAATAACTGAATAGAAGTCAACAGCATTATTTGTGTTTCAGAATTTAATTACACTTCTCATTTATGTTGATTACTTTGAACCATTATCAAACATGCTTAGTTAAAATGACATAATCAATAGAGTTACTTCGACACTTCGACATAGCTCAGTGGAACAATGCTCTGTGCAGCGCTTCGCAAGAATAACAATTTGAGCAGAACTAGCTCATCCTTAACTCTCTGCCCTTTGGGCATCTCCCTTACCATAAGGGAGAAATTCAATCATTGACCACACTTAATCCCCCTCGGGAATGGGGGTTAGTTTACCTTTTCCTTCGTCAAGCTCCGTGCCACCTTCCCTTTATCCAAAGGGAAGGACTATGTATAACTTTTAATTTTTAACTTTTAACTTTTAATTAAGCATCATGGCAGGCTGGCTGTGACTTTGTAGAAGCACTTTGTCCCTGCCGGGACATCTACATATGAATGCGTCAGATTCGTGTAGAGTGGTAGATAAGTTCCGTTGGGGGTTGGACAATAATACAAGGTAAAATGCACCTCGCTTAGAGGATATGCCCATGATAGGTTGAACTGATCTGTTCCATGATTATAGACGATATTGATATGTTGAAAAGGTGGAAGAGTGGAAGACCAGTTAACTAGGTTGTTTGTGTCATTGTCGTAGGCTTCACCGGAAAAAGCTCCGGTCGCCATTACCAAATTCACACTCCCTGCAGTATTTGTCTTGGTCACATTGGAAGCTCCACCCCATGAATTGGTGGGGAATTGCGCATCATAGATGTAGATATCCTGTGCGTTATTGATGGTTAACAAAGTACCTCCGGAAGCACCCTGTGAAAACTGGCAATGATTGAAATCGTTATAGTTCCAGACAGAAGAGCCTGCTTGCAAATTGACACCTGATACATCCATCTTGGAGAAATTGGTATAATAGGCATAGATCCAACCTCCACTCGCGACGGTGAAAGAATATGCGCTGCCGGTGCAGGTGACGGTAGCAGGATGACCTGCTATACCGGATAGATATAGCTGTCCCCTGTTACTGACGAGAAGCGAGGCATTGTTACCAAGATTCAGAGCGCTGTCATAACCTACATCCAGCATACCGCTCACAACCACACCCCCATAAGCCGTAATTGAATGATGATTGGTCATGAATATACCGGAGTTCACATAAAGTATCCCATTCAGCAACATGCTTGAATCAAGATCTATGGAAGCGGATGTCTTGTTGATCATAAGATTGAATAAGCGGGCTCCTGCAGCAAGCGAAACATGACTCAAACTGCTGCCGAACAGTTCTATTTCCAACGTACTTAAATTGAGGTAGATATCATTGCATATCAAATCCCCGGCAGTACTCAAGACACCACTAACGACATCAAATGTGAAACCTGGATTTATAGTAACACCTACGTCATTAAAACTTAAGTACCCGAAATCCATGCTCAAAGTTCCCCCGCTCGCAAGAACAGCAGGTGATATACCTCCATTGATGTTGAAATTTCCCCCAGAGGTGATTGAGACATAGCCTGTGATATTGATGGGAGACCCAATGGCATTGAAATTACAGGTGCCTGTAACTTCAATTAATCCTCCAAATGGAGTTCCATTTAATACGTCGGCAGAGAAAAATCCATCTACTGAAAAGTCACCGAGATCACGCCAGAACATGCTGCAGGTCACCCAGGCTGAATCAGCTACAGTCAAACCCATCGCTGTCTTATCCAAATGAAAGACACCGAAATTTTCCGTTCCATATATATGCTGAGAGAGATTTCCTGCAAAATTGACATAGCCAGCATCGACGAAGCCTGAAACATAATCATACCAGTCACCATAGATGGTTAGGTTGAACCTATCCGCATCAAACAACCCAGATACTATGGAAAGTGAGCCCTTAAGGATGATGGAATTATAAAGATAAACATGATACGTAGAAGCTTTATTAATGCTCAGGCTATAGAGTGAAGCACCTGATGCCTGGATAATATGGGAATCTTGATTGCCATACATCTCAACTGTCAAACCAGTCAGCAGGGTCGAAGTGTCCTGGTCATCCACATTACTGGAAGTGCGTATGGTTCCTGATATACAGTTGATGATTAAGCCATTGGCGAAAAAAACTCCCAGGGAAGTGAAATCTATCGTACCATAGGATATGGAAACTTCTCCGGTATTTGTAAAGGTTGCCTCAATACTGGAACCTCCGTTTACAATGATATGTCCGGTGTTAACATTGATTTCTCCTGTCATATTGACCACATTTGTTCCAGCATTATAAGTTAGTAATCCGTTGACCTCAAGATGCCCGGAAAACGGATTTCCATCATTGATAGTCATGCTGCCCTGGATATCAAAATTTCCGCCGTGATCGTTAAATATACCACAGGTGATACTGGCATACGGATACACTACCACCCATTGTGTCGTATTACTGATGTCCAGGATGGTGAAGGATTCATCTGAGTAAATGTACTGTGACGTAGTCCCACTGAAATACGTATGTACTCCTCCATCAAAGCCGCCTACAACATCATCTTCCCAGTTACCATGGATGTAAATATCATTAGTCCCGGCTGCGAGAGAGCCTGAACTTATGGTAAGATTGCCGTTTACAGTCATATTGGCATTAAGCGAAACATGGTATCCCGTGGTTTTGGCGATTTCGAGATTATTGAAATAATCATATGCCTTCATGGATACGATTGTATTCGAATTGCCTTGGAGACTGACTGTACCGGTTGTAAAATGACAAGCACCGCCGGAATCGACACTGATATTGCCGTTTATGATATTGGTTTGGTTGGAGTTGCAGATGAATGTACTTCCTGACATAATTTGCAAGTAATCTGATATGATCAAGGGATTGGTCGAAGCTGCCTGGGTACAGTTTGTACCGGCAATCTCCAGGTCATGCAGATAAGTATCGGCATTGGTTTGAAGATTATTGGTGCCAAATCCGGTGAATTTTAGCTTTCCACCATACAGATGAATGGTAGCTCCAGAATTGACTGTAAAATTCCCGCCAATCCTAACTTCAGGAGAGTATGCTACAGAAGTAACCATAGTTGATCCGCTGTAGTTCGTGCAGCTCGTTCCCACCGCTAGGATGGCATGAGAATTAGATAAACCTATTTGTCCATGGTTTGCAATCGTTGATGTAATGGTCAGCGTACCACTGGCAATCTCCAGGGTACTCGAGGAAGCCTGAAGGGTCAGGGTATTACATAAGGCAGTAGTTGTGCTTACAATCGGGTAGCGTGCCAGGGAGCCTGGAATAATGGCATTTTCGGTACTTAATGGTGCATGACCGTTACTCCAGTTGGTTCCTGTAGCCCAGGCTGTACTGGATGTGCCTGACCAGGTATTATCTGCCCGCAGAGGAACATCCGATTTAGCTGTTGAATTTGAAGTTGTCGATTGTGTGTCAGTGAGAATATCCGTGGATTGCAATTTCTCAGTTGGCAGATTCATTGAATATGCGAATGGACATAGGATGAATAAAAAAACACTCACAATAATTAGCTGTTTCATGTCTCACTCCTTCTATCCTCGATGCTCTGAATTGCACAAAAAAGAACAGGATAAATAAAACTTTTCGTCAAGGAATAATATTGTATTTATGAAGATGATTCAATAGATGTAAATCTTTTATTTCTAATGGTAAAGCATAATTACTTGCGCATAACGGCTATCACTTGAACAGATTTTATCAGAGTACTATCGATTTGGAATCATCAAGTTTCATAAGTATGGAAATCCAAACTGTACTTTTATTAGCCTTACGACGACCGACCTGCTCTCATACGCAATCCAATCCCTTTCCAATGGGATTCCAATCCCATACCAATCTCTTTCCAATCTCTCGGGATTGGAATGGGATAGCTATGGCATAGGTATGGTATAGGATACCGATGGGTATTTTATTGGGTATTCTTTGTGACTGCCCATTAAATTTGGAGTTCAAATATATAAGATGGTTATTTTAATCTGTCACACAGGAACTTCAAACCTGATATGCACAGATAATGGGGGTTGAACTCCAAAATGCCTTGAAGTCGCATTGCAATCATGAGACATGCAGGCATTTTGAAGTCCAACGGGGTAGTTCTTTTTTTAAATCTATTTTATTTTACCAGGATCAGTTTTCTGCTTACCGTCTTATTTCCGGAGTGCAGTTTGCAGAAATAGACTCCTGATGAAACCGTTTTACCATCATTATTTTCTCCATTCCACAACAGAGAATGGCTTCCTTCCTTCACAATATCATCCGTTAATGTACGAACCAATTGACCTTTGATGTTATATATACTGATATCGACCTTTCCGGATTTGGGAATCGTGTAATTGAAGGTCGTGGATGTATGGAAGGGATTCGGATAGGCTGCACTAAGTGCCATAGGGATTGATACAGGTGTGTCATCATGAACTGCTGTGGGAGGTAATTGCAATCGGAATGTGACGTATTCTCCCCATTCACCTGCATTCGGATCGAATCCCCAACCAGCGATATAATGTCCATTACGGGAAATATCTGTTGGAGTGTATATCATGGTTGTGCCTAAAGAGAAGCCGAGATTCTGGGTAACAAAGTCATTCAGGTTGAAGAGGCTGTCACCGGGAATCTTGATGAAGGGAACTCTCGGATCCCACATACCCATGTCAAAATAGCCGATCACGACACTGCCATCTTCGTTGATTCCAGTGACTGTCCCGTTTCCGCCTTCCATATGTCCGAGTGAGATGTATCCTGTTGTTTCGCTCCAAAGCCATGGGTCGCCATTATTCGCCCAGTCTCCCTGTCCGCCTATCCAAACACCATTCCCGGATACTGCTTGTGCCATTCCGAGCTGATTGTTCTCATCAGTGGCACTGCCATTCGGATCGATGAGCAGATATTGATTAGGATAATATCCACCGGAGGGATTCTTGCGCCATACGGCTGATTTCCATGGACCGTTGAAATCCTGGAAACCAACAACCACAGTGCCGTCATCATTCACCGCATTGGCGCGTGTGCTTCGATTTGTACTTGCGAATAAACTACCCAAGTCCATCAAACCTTCTGCTTGGCTCCAGGCTACGGCATGGGTATAGGAAGTAGTACCATTTCCGGTAGCTGGGTCAGCCCAGGAGTTTCCCACAATTGTGGAACCGTCTGTAGATATATCGTAACCTGAACTCATGTTGCCATCGACAACAAATCCCAGGCTTCCGAGAGAAGACCATTGCTGATTATTCACATTGTATTTTGCGATTTGTGTGACAAATGCCAACTGATTGATCTCTCTTTTGTAAAAAGTTCCCTGTGAACCGCAGACATGAGCCTTGCCATTGGCGATGACTACTCCGTAAAGAGCCGGGTCAAGGGTGGAAAGAGACTGGTTTGCCCACGTCCAGGTGTTACCACCGTCACTTGATTCATAGATGATGTCGGGAGTACCTACCAGTATGAGTCGATTGGCATCGATCCAAGCTACGTCACGCCAGAGAACATCTTCGGAAACCGTTTGGGGAGTCCAGGTTTGTCCACCGTCAGTGGTTTTGTAGATGTTGGATTCGGCGGTAGCGATCCCATTTAAGTCATCATAGAATTTGATTCCAAGGAATAGGGCTCCGTTCACATGATAGGCTGTAGTCCAAGTCAAGCCGTTATCGATCGACTTCTGAATATATCCGTTGGTGGTCACGAGGTAATATGTATCGCCTGAGACATGCGTAATTGCATAAGGGATGGAAGTGAGTCCTGAACCGGGTGTCCAGGTTGTACCGCCATCGGATGTGATGTATATGCCCAGTCCATCGTCAAGCTGTGCAGCAACAACTCCATTCATCTCATCTTTGAAGCAGATTGCAGTATAGATATAGACAGGAGCTGTTCCCGCAGGACTTTGAGGTTCCCAACTGAAACCACCGTCTGAGGTCTTGGCAAAGTACTGGCTCCAACCACCTACATAGCCTGTAACATCAGAAGGGAAACTGATGGCTTCGATACCACGGTTATCAGTGTCCGTCCACACGGATGACCAGGTTGTCCCACCGTCATAAGTTTTAATGATGCAGCCATTTCCCATATAGGTCAGGGATTGACCACCGGAGTAACCAACAAGCCCGCCTCCAGCCTCGGGAAAGGCAATATCACGGAAGATGTAGTTGTAGTCGTTCAAGATATATTTATGCCATGTAGTATCCACATTGATCATTGCCAATGATGTACCGCAAATAGTGTTGCCATCAGCAGAGAAGCGTGCCATACCTCCCACACCATTACCCGGTGCTGTACCCCCGATCTCCGTAACAGTATCACTATCTGGATTCCAGAGAGAATACGGACCTGCCCAAGTTTCATAACCGGAGACAACACCGGAATTCGATACTCCGGAAACTTCAAAATATGTTGGTTTTACGATATACTGTGCCTGGAGGACGGATGAAAAAAAGAGAATAATAACGGAAAATAAGAAAGTTGCTCTCATGATTTCACTCCTTTGTGAGTTACAGATACAGGTTACTTCTTTGCGATGGGGATCCAGATTTCTACAATGGAATCAGGGCTTTGATCCTTGAATCGTTCGTCATAATATTCGAAAACATCTCCATAACGATCCTTATAGCCACTATTCTTGAACCAGGTTCCATAGATATAATCGTAAGTCTCCATGATTTTATCGACAGGACCTTTATGGATGAATACAGCATATTCCCCACCCTTGATGACATGTTTTTCAAAGGGTTTGTCGATACTTTTCAAGACTTTGACCGGTACGCCAACCATGTAGGAAACCTGCATGTCGGCAGTTTCCGGGGTATTGGCGTCCCAATACATGGTTCCGTAGAATTTTGCATTGGAATCATGCTTCATTTTGTCATAAATCGGAAAAAACTCTTCCCAAACCTGTGGGTAATTCATATCCTTAAAACTTCCGACCTTAAGCAGACCGGCAATGGGAACATCCTTAAGAGTAGTGATCCTGGGGATTTTGGTATCCACAGGTGCATTGCTGTGATTCGATGCGCAGCCTGCAAGGACAACGATCGTGATGGAAAGCACAAAATAAACAAGCATGCGTTTCATAGGGTACCTCCAGATAAATGCTTATATTGACCAATATATAATAAATGTATTTATTTTTTGTCAAATAAGTAATTGACCCCCTGAATCCCCCTTGGTAAGGGGGAGAAGAGTCTCGGATAATTTGGGAATTTGTTGTGAAATGGCAGGATGTTTTTAAAGTGTTGGGAAGACCCCCAGAATCCCCCTTGGTAAGGGGGAGAAGAGACGCGGGTAGTTTGGGGATTTGTTATTAAATACTCAGCTTTTTCCCCCCTTACCAAGGGGGGCAGGGGGGTCGAATCAAACATCCCCAAGATGAGATATGTTCGATGCCAATTTCTTTTCCCGATCTTTAATTCTTTCTATCAGGTCATCAGCTACATACTCAATGTTGTACTTGATATCTTCATTTTTATACCTGACAACCTGGATATTATATTCATTTAAAAGTTTAGTGCGAAGTTCATCATAGAATTTGGTATCATCATGAGATTGTCCATCGATTTCGATTGCCATACGCAGTTTCGGACAATAAAAATCCAAAATGTAATTCTCGATTGGTTTTTGCCTAGTCCATTTGTACTTCGTTATGTTAGCATTTGTGAGAATGAGTTTCCAGAAGCATCTTTCATACGGATTATTGATCTTTCTGTTTTGTCTCGCATATTTGTAAGAGTTTTTGGAATGTGGGAATTGATATTTGTTCATTAAGCCCTCCCTATACTAATTAATTTTATATATGATTATGATTTCGAGTCAAGGGAAATTGTGGAGAACCCACTTTTGTTGGGAAGACCCCCTGTGTCCCCCTTGGTAAGGGGGAGAAGAGTCGCGGGTGGTTTGGGGATTTGTTGTATTTTCCATGAAAAATACTGTCTATTAGAGAGATTTGCATTGTGTCGTATGTAGTGGTTTGCTACTCAGCTTTTTCCCCCCTTACCAAGGGGGGCAGGGGGGTTACATCTTAATTTCTCTCGGTTTGATACCCCAAATCTCATCGGCATACTGTTTGATGGCTCTGTCGCTCGAGAACTTGCCGATCCTGGCAACATTCAGTATTGCTTTTCTCATCCAATTTGTTGTATCCCGATATTCTTCACTGACTTTTTCCTGCATTTCAATATAAGATGCATAATCAGCGAGTAAAAGGAACTGGTCACCGTGCTTTAATAGTGATTCCACGATCGGTTTGAAGATGCCGGGTTCCTTCACACTGAAGTAATTGTACTGGATCATATCGAGAGCTTTCTTCAGCTCCATATTTGCGTGATAGTAATCCATGGGATTGTATCCGTTCTTCTTCAGTTCCACCACTTCTTGTGCCTTCAAGCCAAAAATGAAGATATTCTCTTCACCGATTTCCTCGAGCATTTCCACATTCGCACCATCGAGTGTTCCAATTGTGAGAGCACCATTCAGGGCGAATTTCATATTTCCAGTACCGGAAGCTTCATATCCGGCAGTGGAAATCTGTTCTGAAAGATCTGCAGCAGGGATGATCTTCTCGGCAAGAGAAACGCAGTAATTCTTAAGAAATACTACTTTCAGTTTATCGCCGACATCGGGGTCAGAGTTGACAACTTCTGCAACGGAATTAACCAATTTAATGATCAGTTTTGCAATGAAATAACCTGGTGCAGCCTTACCGGCAAGGATCACCGTACGGGGAACAATATCAATGTTCGGGTCAGCTTTGATTCGATTGTAAAGTGTGATAATGTGCAATACATTCAAAAGCTGCCGTTTATATTCGTGAAGGCGTTTCACATGTACATCGAACATGGAGGCGGGATTCACGTGAACACCATTTTCCTTATAGATGTAACGGGCTAAAGCCTGTTTGTTTCTCCATTTTTCTTCAGTGAAATTTGCACGGAATGTCGGATCGTCAGCCCATTGTTCCAATTTTTTCATATCTGAGAGGTCAATGACCCAACGGTCACCAATAGTTTTTGTAATCAGCTTTGCGAGGCGAGGATTGCATTCTTTCAGCCAGAGACGCTGGGTAATGCCATTGGTCTTGTTATTGAATTTCTCAGGACACATTTCATAGTAATCGGGGAAGATGCGAGACTTGATGATATCCGTATGTATCTCAGCTACACCGTTGACGGAATGGCTGCCAAGTACTGAAAGTTGTGCCATTCGTACAAATTTCTCCTTCCCTTCTTCGATTACTGACATGTTCTTGATCTTGATCAGATTTCCGGGATATCTGCGCGTCACTTCACTCAATAAGCGATTATTGATATCATAGATGATCTGCAAATGACGTGGGAGCATTTGTTCAAAGAGAGAGACAGACCATTTTTCAAGAGCCTCGGGCATGACTGTGTGATTGGTATAGCCAAAGGTTTTTCGGGTTAGATTCCAGGCATCTTCCCACGATAACCTCTCTTCATCCATCAGCATTCTCATCATTTCGGGAATTGCGATTGCAGGATGGGTATCATTCAGTTGAATTGCGATCTTATCGGGGAATTCCTTGAAGGAATCATGGTCTCTTTTATAAGAATGGAAGATGTCCTGTAGAGTTGCAGAAACGAAGAAGTACTCTTGCTGAAGACGTAATATCTTACCAAGGTGCAGGTTATCATTGGGATAAAGAACCTTGGAAATGTTTTCAGAGATGTTCTTTCGTTCCACAGCTTTCACATAGTCACCGTTATTGAAGTAATCGAAATCAAATTCGTCAGTTGCCTTTGCCTGCCATAGACGCAGGTTGTTTACTGTATTCGTCTTATAACCGGGGATAGGGGTGTCCCAGGCGACAGCCATGACATCATGTGTATCTACCCAATGAAACACGATTCTGCCATCAGGAAGTTCTTCCTTCTCCACTTTACCACCGAATCTGACACGATAGGTAATCTCAGGGCGGCATATTTCCCATGGGTTTCCTTCTTTTAGCCAATTATCCGGCTCTTCGATCTGATAGCCTTGTTGAATCCCCTGTTTGAAGATACCGAATTCGTAACGGATCCCATAGCCATAAGCAGGATATTCCTGTGTTGCAAGTGAATCCATAAAGCAGGCTGCAAGTCTTCCCAAACCACCGTTTCCCAAGCCCATATCGGGTTCCAGGTCGGCAATGTCTTCAAGATTGAACCCGATTTCCTTCAGAACACCACGACAGAAATCGAAAACATCAAGGTTGATGAGAGTGTTGCCAAGAAGCCTTCCCACAAGGAATTCCATGGAAAGGTAATACAGTTTCTTCACATCGCGCTTGCGATATTCATATTGGGTACGGAGCCACTTCTCGATCAGCCTGTCCCGTAATGTTAGGGCTAATGCCTGATAGACATCCCAGTAGCGGGTTGTGGTTCTGTCTTTTCCCAATGTATATTCAAGATGTTTTAAAATCGCTCTATGAAGGATATTGTCATGTTCTTCTATGCTGTCGGTGAAAAAAATTGAGGGTTCATTCCTTAGTAAGAAACCTTCTTTCATGGGAACTCCAAAGAATTTTACGAGTTACGGATTCTATCGTATTGATATTTGAAACTTTTTATACCGTAGAAAATGGATTTTACAAGTTTTTCCTGGTATTGGGGATCGGTCAGTTTTGATTCACATTTTGGATTTGAGATATATTCGGTTTCTATTAACACAGCAGGCATGAAAGCGCCTCGCAGGACATAGAATCCAGCCTGGTGAACACCATGATCCAAGCCTGTCGTGGCAATGACAATATTATTGATGAGTTTTTGTGCAAGTGCATTGCTCTCTTCCAATTGTTCAGTCTGCATCATATCAGAGAGGATGAAAGACAAATCATCATACTTCTTCACTGCATTCTGTCCGCCTTCATACTTGGCAACCACATCGTTTTCCATGGATTCAACTGCTCTTGCCTCAGTTGTTCTGGCAGTGGACAGGTAATATACTTCAGTACCTTCTGCTGACCTTGCTTTGGAGGCATTGCAGTGTATGGATATAAAGAGATCTGCCTTGCTTTCGTTGGCAAATGTGGTTCTGTCATTCAGGGAAACAAAATCATTAGTGGAACGGGTCAACAGCACTTTCACGCTAAGTTCTTTTTCCAGCATTGCTTTCAGCATCAAGGCAAGTGTAAGGGTCACATCGCTTTCATGTGTTCTGTTCAAACCTACGGCACCGGGATCCTTTCCACCATGACCGGGATCGATGACGATCGTATGAATTGAATTATCGACCGGTTTCTGAATGGAGATAGAATTTCCCTGTTTCTTCACTTGCTCGGGAAGTATCCGGGGAAGAGTATTCATGATAAATTCGATTGGCAAATAATAACACCCATTCTCTATTCTGGGTGGTAATTCCATGTTATAGACCTGCCCTTGGTAAGTAACATAGGGCGAGTTCATAAGACATACCACTTGTTCACCATATAAATTCAAATTCAACCTGGAATCGGCAATCTCTTCCGAAGAGTAGGAACGGAACAGGGTATTGACATCGGAAAGTTTGATGTAATCATGAGTATCAAAAGAAGTGGTTTGAAGTGAAGTACTACCAGCATATTTCTGATATGTGATTTGGATATCTGCATTCAGAGACATGCAGAATATCAGTATGAAGAACATATATATATATTTCATTGAACTGTCCTGAGTAATTTAAGTCTTTTGTTTCATATTGTTTAACTGTGGAAAGCAGGATTCATACACGGATTTTTAGTCAACCATTTTTTTCCATCTACGATCTGAACTTAGGTGTCCAATCGCTTGTACTGCCTATATCTTGGATGAATCCATGGGTGAAACCAAGTTCATCAATTAATTCCGCAACTTCCATGTATTCGTCATGCGATATACCATGATTGATTTCCGGATATTCCAATGCCTTGTGTGTCGGATAATATTGTCCCATGAGGCTGATATACGTATCTGCCCCAAGGTTTTCGTGAATCCAATACAGGCTTTCACGAATTCCTGCCAGTCTATGTGGTAAAACGAGTAATCGAATGATGATTCCCTTCTTAGCAATATTATCTGCCAATTGCAACATACCTACCTGCCTATGCATTTCCAGGATTGCTGCCCTTGCTGCATGGGGATAGTCTTTTGCTGAGGAGTATTTGTTTGCAAAGAGACCGGAAGCATACTTCAGGTCTGGAAGATAAATATCGACCAATCCTTCAAGTGTCCTGAGAACTTCGACACGTTCATAAGCGTTGGAATTCCAGACGATTGGTACGGTCAATCCCTGTTTTCTTGCTTCCAAGATCGCTTGCCGAAGATGAGGAGTGAAATGTGTGGGTGTCACGAAATTGATATTATGGGCACCCTTGTTTTGCAGTTCAAGCATGGATTGGATCAATTCTTCAAGTGAAATATCCTTTCCCTGACCAATGTCACTGATCTCAAAATTCTGGCAGAAAACACATCGTAGATTACAATTACTGAAGAAGATGGTTCCGCTCCCGTTTGTTCCTGATATGGGTGGCTCTTCCCCGTAGTGAAGCTGGGCAATGTTCATCCTGAGCAATGAGGTGCTGCGGCAGTATCCTGTTGTCTGATAACGATTGACTCCACAGTCTCGAGGACAGACCTGGCAGGTATTGTATTCTGGAAATTGGGGATCAGTCATGCTTCAATAAAAAACTCTGTGGTAATAACTCGGAAAGCCTCGTTTCCTGAACTTCTTTCCTTGATGCATAGACGATGGGAAGATCGGAAGCAAATTCAGCCATGACCTGTCGACATGCTCCACATGGGGGAAAGAGTTCGTCATTATCTACATAGATGGCAATTTCAGTGATGATTCTCTCACCTTGTGAAATGGCATGGAAAATCGCATTTCGTTCAGCACAGAGAGTCATGGAATAAGACGAGTTTTCAACATTGCAGCCTGTATATATTGCACCACTTGAAGTTCGGACTGCTGCACCGACTTTGAATTTGGAATAGGGGGCATAAGCATTTTGAGAAGCGGTTTTCGCCTTCTCGAGTAATGTATTCAAAATATCGTTCATTGAATTTCTCCTTTAGTGAACAAGAGCCAGGATCAAACCACCAGCAATAACAGAACCAATCTGACCAGCCACATTTGCACTTACAGCAGGCATAAGCAGGAAATTGAAAGGGTCTTCCTTTTGACCCATTTTATGTATGACACGAGCGGACATGGGGAATGCTGAAATTCCGCAGGCACCGATCATGGGATTGATCTTCTTCTTCAGGAAAAGATTCAAGAGTTTTGCAAACAGGACACCACCGGCTGTATCGAAAATGAATGCGATCAAACCCATGAAGATGATGATCAGGGTTGTGGGTTGGATGAACCTATCACCTGTCATTGTGGAAGCAATGGTGATTCCTAAAAGAATTGTGACCAAATTAGCCAATTCCTTTTGTGCTGATTCAGAGAGACTTTTCAGTACTCCACATTCACGAATGAGATTTCCGAACATCAGGAAACCTATGAGAGATACAGCAGAAGGGGCAATGATGCCAGCCAGCATGGTTATGGCTATGGGGAAAAGTACCTTTACGGTCCTGGATACATCACCTGATTGGTAATCCATACGGATTTTCCTTTCATGAGATGAAGTTAGTAAACGAACGATCGGTGGTTGTATAATGGGCACTAACGCCATATAAGAGTAGGCGGCTACAGAAATTGGACCAAGTAATTCAGGTGCAAATTTGGTTGTAACATAGATGGAAGTAGGACCATCTGCTGCACCAATGATACCGATAGAAGCGGCTTGGGGAAGTGTAAATCCGAACAGGGATGCTGTGGACAAGGTAAAGAAGATACCAAATTGGGCAGCAGCACCAAAAAGCAGCATCAGAGGATTCTTTAATAGCGGTGTAAAATCGATCATGGCACCGATGGCAATAAAAATGAGTAGTGGAAAGAGTTCCGTTCGAATACCGAAATTGAAGAGGGTGGTCAGGATACCATCAACTCCAACTGCTGAAGAAAGGGGCAGGTTGGCGAGAATCGTCCCAAATCCAATGGGCAGTAAAAGAGATGGTTCATATTCTTTCCGGATAGCCAGATAGATCAAACCGAGTCCCACGAAAATCATGATCAAGGATTTGTAATTTGTCAGCAGTAGTCCAAATCCGCTGAAAAGTTCAAGCATAACAGTCCCTTCTTCTTATTAACTTATAATTCCATTGCTATTTGGCTCTCTTTAAGAGCAAGTTTTATTTTTTCCGGGAAACAGAGACGAGAAATCTTTCCTTTACAATATGCAGGATTCTCTCAAAAAAGCCATCATTGAAATTTGAGAATCTTCTAATTTGGATTTTTAGAGGTTAGATGTTACCAAAACAACAGTTCATGGAATTCTTGGAAGAGATCATTCCTGGTTCGGGAAACCAACTGATGGACCAGTTTACTGAATTTCATCGATTGTTGGTCGACGTGAACAGCAGGATCAATCTCTATTCACGGCAAATGAATTCAGATGATATCTGGACTGTGCATTTTCTGGATAGTTTGCTGCTTTTCAAATGCGCTGACCTACAAAACGAAAGGGTTCTCGATTTTGGTTCTGGAGGAGGCTTGCCGGGTATTCCGCTCAAGTTTGTTAAGCCTCATCTGGATATGATTTTACTTGACGCAAAAGCCAAGAAAGTAAAAGCGTTACAAGAAATTATACAGTCTTTGAAACTACAGGCATGCCAACCTGTATGGAGTCGTTTGGAAGATTATCATGTCGATGAAAAGTTCGATGTCATTGTTTGCAGATCTGTAAAGATCACGCCTTCCTACCGTGATTCACTGCTTCGATTGTTGAAGAAAAACGGAAGAATATACTTGTATAAAAGCAGGTCATGGGAGGATGCAGAACTCTTTTCATCCTTCACAGTGCATGATGTGAGCCATCAGGCTGTTGGAACAAGAAATATCATAGAAATTGGGAAAATATGAAGAAGATTATTGCAATCGTGAATCAGAAAGGCGGAGTGGGAAAAACCACTACGTCAGTCAACCTGGCTGCTGGAATGGGTATACTGGAAAAAAGGACCCTTTTGATAGATTTTGATCCTCAGGGGAATGCATCCAGCGGTTTCGGAATCGAAAAAGATAAAATAAAGCACCAGATCTATGATGCTCTTATTCAGCGTGTTCCGACCAAAGATACGATACAGAAGACAAGTATCGAACATTTGGATATCATACCGGGAAACATCGACTTGACCGGTGCTGAAATTGAATTGGTGAAGGAATTTTCACGTGAACAGAAACTGAAAGATGCAATTCAACCAATCTATAACGATTATGAATATATTTTGATCGATTGTCCTCCCTCATTAGGGTTGTTGACTGTCAATGCCCTTACAGCCTGCACAGATGTCATAATCCCAATTCAATGTGAGTATTATGCTTTGGAAGGAGTCAGTCAGTTACTCAACACCATTCGCCTGATACAGAAGAATCTGAATCCCAATCTGAACATTCTTGGGATATTGATGACGATGTATGACAAGAGACTGAATCTGTCCAACCAGGTAGCGAAGGAAGTGCGCCGTTATTTCAAGGAGAAGGTGTTCAAAACGATCATTGTTCGTAATGTCAAATTGAGCGAGGCACCAAGCTTCGGGAAGTCGATTTTCCATTATGATATCAAGTCTCCCGGTGCTCAGAATTATCTACAATTAGCAATGGAAGTGTTATCAAGATGAATGAAAGATTAGGAAGAGGTTTAGAAGCACTGATTCGGGATATACCCGAGAGTACGAATCAGGCAACCGGTATTACAACGGTTCGTGTGGATCATATCAGTCCAAACAGGTATCAACCAAGAAAGACCTTCGATACTTCCAAACTTCAGGAACTATCCGATTCCATCAAGCAGAATGGCATTATTCAACCTATCATCGTAACGAAAAAGGATGATTCCGATTATGAACTGATAGCAGGTGAACGTCGTCTGGAAGCAGCAAAGCTTGCGGGATTCGAAGAGGTACCTGTCATCATTCGCTCCGTTTCCAAGAAGGAACAACTTCAGTTTGCCATTATAGAGAACATTCAGAGAGAGAATCTGAGTGCCATTGAAGAAGCAAGGGCTTATCAGCAATTGGTTGAAGAATTCAGTATGACTCATGCCCAGATTTCAGAGATCATGGGAAAGGACAGGGTAACCATTACCAATTCACTGCGTCTCTTGAGGCTGAGCCCTGAAATCCAGGATTATATTGTGAGTGGCAATCTTACGGCAGGTCATGCACGTGCAATTCTCCAGGTGGTTGACGAACATCAGGAAGGCTTCGCCAAATACCTTGCCGTGAACAATTGCTCCGTACGACAGGCAGAAGAGTTATCCAAGACATGGGAACAACCTCAGACCCATATTCGTCAACAGCAGATTAAAAACCATTCCCATGATATCGAAGAAACTGAACTTAAGCAACTGTATCGGGTAAATGTAAAAATAGATGACAAGAACGGAAGGGGTAAGATTATTTTCAAATACTCATCAGAAGAAGAGAAGAAGCAATTACTCGAACAACTGATGAAGCAATAAATCAAGAAATATGGAATCATTGGAAGGGAGCAGTCATGCTCCCTTTTCTTTTGAAACGAGTTTGAGATTACAATTTATATGAAGCACTATCTTTGCTGAATCAAAAATATTAGCATAACCTACATAAATGGAATGCCTTGTGCATAAATGAAAATCACTAATCTCTATGTAAGGTAGGAATCATGAAGAAAATTGGACTTGTTCTATTTCTGTCTCTGTTTTTGTCCCTACTGTTAGCTGCTGCTAACGTATCTGTAACTGAAAATTGTACTTCGAAACTGAAATTGCATTTTGAACTTGGAAACTACCAGATTCACGATCAAAGTAACAAAATGCCTGTCACCATGCAGGAAACTACGGATAATTACATTTTGAACAATCTGAATCTGCCTGTATTCAATTATATGATTCAGGTACCCAACCATTGCAAGCCAGTGGTTAAGATTCTTAGCACAATCAGCAATTCAAAAAGTCAAATCAATCTGCAGCCGATTGACAAGGATATTCCAATCAGTGATGAACTTGCTTCTGTTTCTACTCCGTTCATTATGAGAGGGA
Organism: Candidatus Cloacimonadota bacterium; assembly: GCA_035402645.1. Classification (GTDB taxonomy): domain Bacteria; phylum Cloacimonadota; class Cloacimonadia; order Cloacimonadales; family DAONDQ01; genus DAONDQ01. Next base: position 25,093 of record DAONDQ010000029.1, read on the forward strand.
ACCTGTTATCAACTTTGGTGATTCAGCCATTTATCTATTCGGCGGATAAAAACGAACTGCAAATAATCACGGATGAAGAAATTGAGATTGAATTTGTACCCGATAACTCAGTTTTAATATCTCGTGAAATTAAGCAGACCAGGCAATTCAAGCAGTGGCTGTCAAAGTCGGTGATTAATTATCAGGATAATACGAGAAATGGTGATGCAAACGGCTCACTTCTTATATTCTACAATGCCAACGCTGTAGCGTTAAGTTATATTCAACCCCTGATCGACTGGAAGCACCAGAAGGGATGGGAAGTGCATGCCGTGAATACGCAAACGATCGGTAATAACACGACCTCAATCAAGAATTATATACAAACTGCTTATAATACGTGGGACAATCCCCCTGAATATATTCTCATGGTTGGCAAGGGTACCCAGCAGAGCAATAATGTCCCTACATACTGGGAAATGTATAACTATAACACGGTAGGTGACTACAAGTACTGTCTCTTGGATGGCACCGACATCATGCCCGATGCTTTCATTGGTAGATTCAGCTTCACTTCAGTCACTCAGCTTTCTGCCATAGTCAGTAAGACTGTTGCTTACGAGAAGATGACAGGAGTTACGAATTATGACTGGTATGGGAAAACCATCCTTTGTCCCGATAATACGGATTCAGGTCCATCCTGTACAACAACAATCGATTATGTGAAAGATCTGATCACAGATTATGATCCAACTCAGCAATACTATTATATCAATTCAGGTACTCTTTCAACACAGATGATGTCATCCATGAACCAGGGCGCCGGAAATTTCTATTATCGTGGGCATAATGGGTATAGTGGTCTGACGAATTCAAATATCAGTGCATTGGTGAATTCAGGGAAATATCCCTTTATCTGCTTTATCACCTGTTTTTCAGGAAACTACGGTACCAATACATCCAATTGCGTTGGTGATCAGTTCATGCGTGTTGGAACTTCAACAACGCCACTTGGTGGAGTTGGTTTTATTGGTGCTGCATGCGAAACTCACACCTGCTTGAATAACATCATGACAGGTGCTGTTGCTTATGGTTTCTACAAGGAAGGATTAACAAACCAGGGGCAAGCCGAACTCAGGGCAAAGGTTGGCTTACTGGCTAATTATCCTCAATATCCGGATGATTACATCCCACAGAATTTTCAGTCCATCAATCTCCTCGGTGATCCTTCTCTTGATATCTGGTTGAGAGTTCCCACGCAGATTCAGGTCAATTATGCGACAACAGCATCTCTCACAAATGCTGCCTATCCAGTGACTGTAACCACCTCAGACGGTATTCCTGTAGCCAATGCCAAAGTATGCCTTCTGAAGGGAAGTGATGAAATATTCCAGACGGGCTATACCGACGAAAATGGA
>DAONDQ010000030.1:0-26425 GCA_035402645.1 Candidatus Cloacimonadota bacterium
CCATAAGATTGTATTTTCAACTTGACGGGCTTATTTCAAGATTTATTATACGTATACTTTCATATGAATTCAATGAGGGAGGAACCATGAAAACTCTTGTCTCTTTCCTGATATTATTGTTAAGCTTTTCAGCGTTATTGTCAACCCAGGTATCCGGTAATCAAAGCGGGACCTGGTCTGAAGAGAATAATCCCTATATCCTGATCGGTGATGTGACCGTTCCGGCCGGACAAACTCTCACTGTCAATCCGGGAGTCATTGTTCAATCACAGGGGAATTACCAGATCGACGTACTTGGACAATTAAGTGCTGTAGGAACCGAGAGTGACAGCATCCATTTTGGAATTACCGCTGATAATACAGGGGCTATCTGGAACGGCTTGAAATTCGAAAATGTAACAGGGACGAATTCTCTGAACCATTGTGATATACGTAATGCGCTGAATGGCGTCAATACCTTGGGTGCACCTGTCAATATTGATAATTGCCATTTCTATGGAAATACGAAAGGAATTAACTGTTACGGCATCGGTATTGCCAATCCCTCCACCGTCATGGTTTCACATTGTTTGATAGAATACAGTAAGGAAAATGGAGTCTTTATCGTTGAAAACTCAAATGTGAATATCAATAATTGTGATATTTCAAACAACGGAGTGGCTTCCACCTATCGAGGTGCAATTCAACTGAGTATACAATCAACAGGAGCCTCATGCAGCCCTTATATTCAGAATAATCATATACATCATAATCGGTGGCAGGGTATCATTGGGTGGGATATCACCGCTCAAGGCACAATGGCTCCGGAAATAGCATATAACAACATAGAATATAATTATACAGGTTTGTATCTGCTGAACGCTGATGGTCAGGTTCAGCATAACCAGATCAACAATAACTTCATTCCAGGAAATATGAATTCAGGAGCAGGTGTGATGGTGGGAGGAGCATCTTCCACCCCCATGTTCTATGATAACACAATTACCGGCAATTTCACAGGATTCTACCTGGCAAGTAATGCCAATCCATGCATTGGAGATTTGTCCGAAGATGTCATTACTTATTGGGGACGAAATAGAATTCAAAACAATATCGATGCCAACAATGTCCTGCATAGCATTGTCCTGTATCAGTTTACGAATTCTTCCATCGTCGTAAAGGCTGAGAACAATGATTTCGGGACTGCGGATACATTAGCCATTGCAGCTTCCATCACCGACCATAATGATGATCCTGCCCTAGGAACGGTTGATTTCATGCCTATTTTTAATGGAACTCCCGTACAGTCAATCAGCGGAACAATTACACCGGCATTAGGCATGTTGAGTTGCACAATAGCTGCAGTTCCAGTGGATAATCCCAGTGCTGCCGTATACGCGCAAATGAATCCAGATAATACATATACAATTCCTTTGGATTCCCCGGGTTCCTTCTATGTAGTTGGCTATGGTTACGGGTTTGAGGACATCAATCCAACTATGACGGGAGCATATGGGGGTATTTACTCCCCCACCCCGGTCGATGTATGGCTAACTGCTCAAGTAGGGAATATCAACTTTGAAATGCTCTCCATACCTCCCTATATGTACACTGAGGTCGGCAGTTCAGAACAGCATGAGAATTATACTCTTTTCCCACTTGAACAAGGCATATTCGTAACTCCATATAACATCGTCCCATACCTTTATGTTGATACCATGGCGTATGTCGTTAGGATTTATTCATTCCGTGATTTCTCGACCAATCCTCCCACAGAATTGATAGTCCCTTCAACAAATAATATCATGATTCAAAGATTCAGCCTCACGGTCGGTGATTCCTGGCAATCGTCAAGATGTCGCTATAACCAGGATTTAGGGCAGAACGAGTTGTACAATGTAACAAGCGAAGTGGTTCGCGAAGATGGAATTAATTTTCTAGAAGTAACGTATCTCGCTTCAATAATTGAAACAAGAACCGCAACCAATGAAATGGTCAGTAAGGATTGGCTTGTCCAAGAATTTGGTGTTTTCAAAGAATATGAGTACAAATGGCCATTTCTCCAGTATAAAAAACAAATATTGAATATGTCTCTTGCAACAGATGATTCCTTTTTACCACTCATTACAGGAAATAAGTGGATCTACCATTACGAAGTCCCCAACGGTCCATCAGAACTGACTTACACACCTGGAGATGCCACTAACTTCTTTTCCTGGGAACCTACAACCGCTGGTGAAACACCATGGACTCATTATCGTTTCTACGATAATGGGAATCTGATCGCCACATTGCCAATCACGCAACTCAACTATGGTGTGCTGCAGGATTTACAGCATACTCACGATTACTACGTGACTGCCTGGAGAGATGGTGTTGAATCATCACCCAGCAACACGATCACGATCGAAGGAGTGCAGAACCAGGACAATACTCATACAGCAGCACTGAAGAATATCAGCGTTTATCCGAACCCCTTCGGCAGTTCGGCATCACTATTGAAGATACATTTCGAATTAAATGGCATCAAACCTGTGAATATCAGCATTTACAACCTGCGCGGACAAAAAGTCAGGACTATTCATGACGGTATTCTATCCAAAGGTGTGAAAGAATTGACTTGGGATGGCAAGGATAATGAAGGGAACCGTACCGCTTCAGGTATTTATTTCATCAAAATGAATACGGATAAGGTGACAGAAGTTCAAAAGATCGTGGTGATAAAGTAAATAAAGGAGAGAGATTAGTTCCCTCTAAGAAAGTTCATATAGATCGGTTCTTCTATCCTTGAAGGCATCGTTGTATTGAGTCACCTGCTTATCCAATGCCAATGCAGGCTCGATACCAACGACAGCAGAATCTTCAATATCATCAGATAAGCGGAGAAGTATCTCTCCCTTTGTGCTTACAACCTGGCTCATACCGGTAAAATAGAGTTCCTTAATCCCATTTGCTTCTCTTCCAATGCGGTTGCATGTGATGCTGAACACACGATTCTCGAGCGAACGCGTCAGCATTGCCTGCTGACACCAGGGTAATACAAGATTCGATGGATGACATATAATCTGTGCACCTTTCAGGGCAAGAGTACGTGCTGATTCGGGGAATTGCCAGTCAAAGCAGATCATAAGACCGACCTTCACCCCGCCTTTTGCTTCAAAGACCTGGAACCCGGTATCACCCGGTATAAAATACAGCTTCTCCTCGAAGAACAAATGTGTCTTTCTATAAACATGTATATCACCTTCAGGGTTAACCAACATACAGGAATTGTAAACCCCTTCCGGGGCTTTCTCAGGAAAACCGATCACATAGCTGGTATTCTTCTCTGCAGCCAATTTACGCATCAGGACAGCCGTGGGACCTGTATGAACATCCTCGGCAAGATCATTCACTTCCTGCTGATTGGCAAACACATACCCAGATGTCGCTAATTCAGGAAGAACCACGAGATCAGCATCCATCTTGGAGAGAAACCTCGAGATATTGAAAAGATTATCGTGTCTCTTCTTCAATAATGGCTGGAATTGGCAGATACCGACTTTGTACATATAATAATCCTCAATACATTTTGGAGTTCAAACATCCTTCGTAATCAATCAATAACCATTCATCAAGAGGATGTGCGGACTTCAAACTCTATTCTCTGTATTATTCAATCTCTGAAGTCCGCAACGCCTTATAGAATCAGATAAACTATTATCATGATAGGCGTTTTGAACTCCAGAATAGGATTTTGGAGTTCAAGCATCCTCCGTAATCAATCAATAACAATTCACCCAGAGGATGTGCGGACTTCAAAATACATTTCTTTTCAAATTAATACTTAAATTGATATATAGTCTGCTAATTGTCAAACATATACTTGGTATCTATTCTATCCAATACAACACTTTTCACAAATTCCTCGTAAATCTTGTGTTCGAAAAACATTTGTGATATTTGCTTTGTATCTGTAATAGAATCATCGCTGTGCCCTGTTAAGGCGCTAAAGTTTGAATACATCCACTCGTGTGGTGCGTTAACAATACCTGCTTTCACTGGATTGAGATGTATATAAGCACATAAATATCCAAGATAAGCTTCATTTTGTACTTCAATATGTTGTAATTTACTTCGGAATATGGTACCCTTGTTCATGTATTTCTTATTGTAGTAGATTGAATACTCATGGCACAGTTTATTGAAAAACACATATAATGGTGCTTCTTCTTTCTGCTGCATAAGGAAATGAAAATGATTAGGCATTAAACAATATGCAAGTAACGAAAAATCAGCTTTTGAATACCGCCCATTCATAATCTGAATGAACTTATTATAATCATCGTAATTATGGAATAGTAAATTGCTCAGAACTGCATGATTATATATGTGATAGTACTTTCCAGCTTCAAAATTTGTCGCTTTGATTCTCATAAAAACCCTCCCAATATTTTGGAGTTCAAACATCCTTCGTTAACTATCAATAACTACATACTAATAGGATGTGCGGACTTCAAAATACTATTCTCTGTATTATTCATTCTCTGAAGTCCGCAACGCCTTATAGAATTAGATAAACTATTATCACGATAGGCGTTTTGAACTCCAGAATAGGATTTTGGAGTTCAAGCATCCTCCGTAATCAATCAATAACGATTCATCAAGAGGATGTGCGGACTTCAAATTCTATTCTCTTTAAGTAACATTCTCTGAAGTCCGCAACGCCTTATAGAATTAGATAAACTATTATCATGATAGGCGTTTTGAACTCCAGAGAATAATTACGCTTTAAAAACTCTAGTTACTCTATCCAATACTCCCTGCAACTTGGAAATTGCCAGTCCATAATTTGTGATGGGCACATTTCTTCGTTCGCATTCGATGATGCGTCTCCCCATCTCCATCTGGTTGATCATGCATCCGCCACAGTGGATGGCAAGGGCATATTCTTCGAGATTATCCGGAAAATCATGCCCCGCATAAACTTCGTAAATCAAGTCCTTCCCGGTATATTGGCTGATCCAGCGGGGAATCTTCACCCTCCCGATATCATCAGACTGCACATGGTGTGAGCAAGCCTCTGCAATAAGGACTTTATCTCCATCTTTGAGCTTATCGAGCATCGAAGACCCTTTGAGAAGCGCATCCAGTTCACCTTTATATCGGGCAAAGAGAATGGAGAATGTTGTGAGCTTCACATCCTCAGGCACATCACCAGCTACTTTGAGCACAACCTGCGAATCGGTGATAACCAGGTCAGGCTTCTCTTTCAGAGATTCAAGTCCCGCTTCCAATTCCCTTTCCTTGGCAATTGTGACAATCACATCGTTATCGAGCAATTCCCTGATCACTTGTACCTGGGGAAGTATGAGTCTTCCCTTGGGAGCAGCAAGATCGATCGGTACAACGAGAACCACCCTATCCCCTGCTTTCACGAGATCGCCAACCAGAACCTTTTCCTTCATGAGATCTTCCGGGGCGAGCTTCATGAGCAGTTCCTTGCATTCCCGAATATTGTCACCGTTCATGGCTGATACGATGATATACTGAATTCCATTATCACTACAGTAACGGATTTCATCCTCTTCAGGCTTGCGGATATCGGATTTATTGAAAATGATAAGGATAGGAATCCTGAGTTGTTGAATTTGTGTGATAAAGTCCTTTTCATAAGTGCCAAGTCCCTGTTCCCCGATCACTACGAGAGCAATATCGGTTCGATAAAGAACTTTTCTGGTTGCCTTGATGCGCATTTGACCGAGTTCACCCGTATCATCGATACCGGCAGTATCATAGAAGGTCACGGGACCAAGGGGTAACAGTTCGTAGTGCTTATCGACAGGATCTGTTGTTGTTCCCGGCACATCTGATACAATGGCAATTTCCTGTCCTGTGAGGGCATTGATCAGGGATGATTTTCCGGCATTCCTTCTGCCTACAAGAGCTAAAATGAGTCTTTCACCGCGTGGCGTCATTCTTTATCCTTTTTCACATCCTCTTCCGTAAAGCCGAGTTTTCTCATTTGCTTCGCCGAAAGAAGTGTATCTAAATCGTGTTGTGAGATGAGATTCTTTTCTAACAGAAGTTCCCTGAAGTTGCGTTTCTCTTCCACCGCTTCCTTGAGAACTGCTTCCACCCGATAATATCCTAATACCGGAACAAGGATCGTTGCCAGTGTCTTACTGTTGATGACATGCTCCAGGCATATGTCCTCATTCGCCTGTAAACTAATCAGGCATTTATCACGAAGGATGGCAGAAGCATTCACCAACATATGCAGAGTCTCCAATATCGTGAACGCTATGAGGGGAAAGTACTGGTTCAGTTCAAGTTGTCCCAAGCCTGCAGCAATCGAGATCAGGTTGTCATTCGCAATGACACGCAAGGCAACCTGTCCAATGGCTTCCGGTATCACGGGATTGATCTTACCCGGCATGATGGTTGAACCTGCCTGCATTTCAGGTAATCTGATCTCGGCTATTCCCCCATCAGGTCCCATATTCATCAGTCTCAAGTCATTCGAAATCTTCAGCAGGTTAGATGCATACGTCTTCAACATCCCGGAGATTTCCACGATTGGATCAAGATTCTGGGTAGCATCGACAAGGTTTTCACTACGGGAAATGCTCAGTCCGGTCAGTGAACGCAGGGCTTCGCCCACCTTGAATATGTATTCACGTGGGGCTCCCAATCCTGTACCAATGGCTGTACCGCCGAGATTGATAACTTTTATCCTCTCCCTGCACTTGAAAATTCTCCACCTGTCACGGGCAATCGCTTCAGCATAAGCACCGAATTCCATCCCCAATGTAAGAGGTACAGCATCCATTAATTCGGTTCTTCCCAGTTTCACGACATGACTGAATTCCTTTTCCTTTTTCTGGAATTCTTCCTGCAGAGAAGAGATTTCACGTTCCAAATCCTTCAGATAAAAGAGGATGGCTACACGAACAGCCGTAGGATAAACATCATTCGTGGATTGGTGCATATTCACATGTTCCAGGGGAAGAACGGGGTCAGAAGAGCCAAAGTTATCAGTCAGACGCTTGTCTGCCATATATGCGATCACTTCATTGAAATTCATGTTCGTAGAGGTACCCGCTCCGCCCTGGAAAGCATCGAGAACGAACTGGTCATGGTGCTCGCCTGTAATGATCTCATCACAGACCTGGATGATGGCTTCCGCCATTTTCCCATCCAGGTAGCCCAAGTTCATGTTCACCTGGGCAGCAGCCTTCTTCACGTATGCGAATGCCTGGATGAAATAGCGATGCATTCGATATCCGGATAATGGAAAGTTGTTGATGGCACGTTGGGTCTGGCATCCCCAGGCAGCATCTTCGAGTATCTCGATAGTGCCAAGTCCGTCTGATTCTATTCTCATCCGTTCCTCCGGGAAACGAAATTCTGGAGTTCAAAACGCCAAACAAATCCAGTATTGGAATTACTAAATAAAGGCGTTGCGGACTTCAGAGATTATTCTTTACCTTACAGTATCTGAAGTCCGTATGCCCTATCAGAAAATCTTCAAATGTTCGGACAGCTTGGGCAATGAACTCCAGATACCGGTTTCATTTCTTCTTTAACAATCTATCTTTTCTCTTCACCCAGTCAAGAATTGCTTTCTCATCTTCGACATTTTCCAGTAGCGAAAGGGCTTTCTCCACCCAATTTAATGCCTGCCCGGCATTTTTGCTGCTGTGTTCAGCAAAGACTGCCAACTCCCTGATGGCATACAATTCACCCTTTTCTGCAGCCATTTCCCATAGTTTCAGTGCTTTTTCAAGTTGCTGCTCACGTTTATACAGAAAGGATAGTTGTTTCGCCACAGGCAGGTTTTCTTCGCCTAAAAGGTATTCATATATTTCAGAAGATATCTGAGCAAATCCCATATCCTCGTACAACCTACCCACAGCAAAGAGGTCTATTTCCGTGTGAGTCTTGCGGGTATTGGGAAAATCCAATTCATCTGATATCAGGTGCAGCAGGACGGGCATGCTGAGGATATCACTGCGATTGTGATTGAAGATGTTCACTATCTCTTCCGCATTGTGGGTATCGAGATAATGGAAATACACCTGGGGAATATGTCCGCCCCATATATCCTGTGATGAATCACGCAAACTGCCGAGTATATAGTATTCAAGGCTTTCCAGCGCACAGCTTTCCAATTGATGCTTCCAGAGCCTTCTTGCCAAAGGCAGCAGATCGATGTGGGGTATGTTCTTCCATGAAAAATCGATATTCTGCATGATGCAGCGTGTTTCCAGTAAATTGGTATCGAAGGATTTGCCGTTGAATGAAATAACGATCTTGAAGTTCCTAGCCTTTTCTACCACAAGCTCAAGGAAGCCATTCTCAAACGCTGGATCAGAAAGGAAATATTGCTCGATGACAACCGCATTCTCCTCTATAAATCCCAAGCCCGCAAGAAAGACAAGTGTCCCTGTTCCTCCTGCCAGCCCTGTGGTTTCCGTATCGAGAAAAAGAATGTCTTCTGCTGTAAAGTCCAGCCCCTTGATCTTTGCCCATTGCAGGATGATATCATGAATACTTGGAATCTGAACTGCGTGATTACCGACCTGAAATCCGAATGGATACTTCACAATGGTCTTGAAGACCTTCCCGTTTTCAGTCCCGATAATGGTACCTTCCATCAAATCCCAGATATCGGTTCCTGATTCCTTCTGCTGTATTGAAACAGCTTCGGTTTTTAGCGTTCTTTTGAGAATATCCAAATCACTCATTCGTATAGCTCCGTATAGATTAGAAGAACTAACTCTCCTGTCACTCCGTGATGTCCTCTTTTAGCATAAGGGTAGAATCAATCAATAAAACCTTAATTGTACACGTCCTATTCCTCCCTTATGCTAAGGGAGGTGGCATTTATGCCGGAGAGTTAGATATATTCAAAATCCATTACATTTTCAGGTTCTTCGATGAAAATACGAATATATTCCATGACTCCATCTAAATTCGTCAGCACATTATAATTCGTAAATCTTAATACTCTAATATCATGTTCCTTGAAAAATGCAGTTCTTTGAGTATCGTATTCTGCTTTTTCTTTTTCAAAATGCTGACTCCCATCAACCTCTATTACCAACAGTTTTTCTGGACAGTAAAAATCCGCAATATAATGACCAAAACCGCTTTGTCTATAGAATTTCAGTCCTAAAAGTCTTTTATTTCTCAAACGTGACCATAGTTTGCGCTCAGCTACTGTTTGTTCTTTCCTTAGTTCGAGCCTTTTTCCTTTCGTCGAATGTAGATTAATAAGTTTCATACAACCCTCCTTTTCATAAAGAATCTAACTCTCCACCCTGAAGGGCACCTCCCTTAGCATAAGGGAGGAATGCAGAGTTGCTCTAAATAACTAACTCCAGCATTGCAAGGGTCTCTTCCTTTGCCCCTTCCCCATTATCGGCAACAGGTCCGGTACAGGCAGGGCAACCATCCCTGCATTGGCAGGATTGTATCACATGACGTGCTTCCTGCATGACCATATCATGTATCTCGTACATCTTCTCGCTCAAACCGATTCCCCCGGGTATCTGGTCATATAATATCACAGCAGGTTTCCCTTTGGCAACTGAAGCACTGGAACTGCCCATCACTCCTATATCCTTGATATCACACATCAGGTAAAGGGGAGCAAGATTTCCGAGTATATAGGATAGACCAGCCATCCCGCTCTGGATGTGCGCCTGCTGCTCAGCAAGCTTGTGGCACGAGGGACAGAGGGTTGTGAGGTTGGGAAGCGCATTGGCTTCCTCCCTGTTGATGAACTTCCTGAATGGGATCTTGTGATGCACATCGTGGGGTCTGCCTTCTTCAGGTATATGGCAATTCTGGCACTCAAAGTTGTCTCTTGTACGAACCGCAAGACTGATTTCCTTCCATTTCGGACCATAATCGTTGGGATTATTTCTCCACTGATTCGATTTTTCAAGCAGGTGAACCACATTATCATCAACCGTAAACCAATAACCATAAGTGATCAACTCTGTTTTCGGAAGGTCAAGTTCTCCATAACCAAGAACCTCATGGGAATACCATTTCAGCTTCTTATAACCTGTCACCTGGTTGGTGACCAATAGCTTTCCGTAATGAATGGACCCTCCCTGCACATGAGCCGACTTTACCTCTTCTATGAGATCTATCTCTGTCGTACTCATCGGTTGTGTGTAGAATCCTTCCGAGAAAGGCTTCATCTGAACCGTATGCGTTTTCGTATCCACACTCTCCACAAGGTAGGATTCACCGTCCTGCAGATACACTGCTTCAGGATGCACGAGCCAATAGACACTCTTGTCATCCACCTCACCAATGACATTCCCATCCACAATTAGATTGAATCTATCCAAGCCCGCATTTCGAAGTGAGATCTCATCTGCCGGATATTCCTCTGATTTCCAGAAATACTGGTCATTCGACTCGTATGCCTTCCCCATCTCCTGTAGAAATTCGAGGTATTCCTTCAATGATTCCTGTGGTAACGAACCGAACGCTTCATTCCCTGTGAAAGGCTTCTCGAAAAGCGCACATTGAAGATGCTGCATGAGAATGAAGGGATTATTGGGGTTCAGTAATGCCATCTCGGGAGAACCTGCAAACAGGAAGTCGGGATGTTGAAGGATATACTGGTCGATCAAGCTGGCGGAAGCGATCATGAAGGCTGCAGAAGCTTCGGCTTTCCTACCGGCTCTTCCAGCCTGCTGCCTGGTCGCAGCAATTGTCCCCGGATAACTACATAGGACCACTGTATCCAGATTTCCGATGTCAATCCCCAGTTCCAGGGCATTGGTTGAAACAACTGTCGATATTCTTCCTTCCCGGAACCCTTTCTCGATCGCCCGTCTATCTGTTGGCAGGTAACCGCTTCTATATCCCTGCACCTTGTCCTTATCACCAACAGCATTCTGCAGGTAGGTAAGGATCAGTTCTATCGCCTTACGTGCCTGTGCAAACACCAATGTCTGAAAACCATATGGGAATATGGTTTCCGTGACACGCACCGTTTCCATGATAACACTTCTTCGAATGCCTAGGTCTTTGTTCACAAAGGGAGGATTATAGAGAAGGAAGTGTCTCGCTCCCTGCGGAGAGCCATCGTGGTCAATCAAGTCAAAATCTTCTTCCAGGAGCATTGAAATGAACTCACGCGCATTGGATAGCGTTGCCGAAGTCAATATGAATTGGGGTTTTGCACCATAGAATTGGGCGACTCGTTTCAACCGTCTCAACACATTGGCAAAGTGAGAGCCAAAAACACCTCTATACATGTGGACTTCATCGATGATGACAAATTTCAGGTTGCGGAAGAATTCTGCCCATTGCGAATGATGAGGCAGTATTCCCATGCTGAGCATATCGGGATTTGAAAAGACAAAGTTGGCATTGGAACGAATGCTCTTTCGCTGCTCTGTGGGTGTGTCTCCATCATAAATACCGCACTTAGGAAATGCGAAGTTCGAAGTGCGAGGTTCGAAGTAGGGGTTTGCGTCAGCAGACCCACTCCCATACACCAACCTCAACAAACCACTCAGCTTCCCCTGCTGATCCTGTGCCAGGGCTTTGGTCGGGAAGAGGAAAAGCCCACGCACTTTTGGAAATGTTTGAAGTGTCTGCAGGATGGGAAGATGATAGCACAGACTCTTTCCGCTTGCGACTCCCGTCGATATGACAATATTCCTGCCTTCCATGACAGCTTTGTATGCTAGCTTCTGGTGACTGTATATAAGTTCTATTCCTGATTGCTCCAGAGCTCTTCGCACTGATTCATGCAGATGATGAGGAAGGTCTTCCCACTCTGCTTCCTGTGCTTTTTCTATGTGGTGCACGACAAAGCAATCAGCGAAGTCCTTGTCTTCCTTCAGATCGTTAATCAGTCTCTCTATATTCATTGAACCTTCCCCATATTCATTTCATGAAGAATAGGCATGTCCAGTTGTCAAATGAAATCCCACCATTAGTTAAATTCTCCTTGTCACATTTCATAGGTTCAAAAAAAGTCACTTTATGAATTAACTAACATAAGGATATAGCAATGAAAAAAGATTCAAAATTCAATACTCGTCTCATCCATGCAGGGTTCAAGGAGAATGATGCCCTGGCAGTGGTTACCCCCATCTATCAGACCTCCACTTTTGCCTTCAAGAATGCTCAGCATGGTGCTGATCTTTTTGCAGGGGAAGGAGAAGGATACATTTATACCCGGCTGGGAAATCCAACCATTCGTGCCTTGGAAGATGCTGTTGCCAACCTGGAAGGCGGATTCGGTGGAATCGCCGTTGCCAGCGGTATGGCAGCTGTCACGACCATCTACATGGGTCTGCTGGGAACCGGAAGTCACATCGTATCAACCGATGCCGTCTATGGTGCTTCACGCGGTGCCCTTGAAAAGCACTTCTCCCGCTTCGGAGTGGAAGCGACCTTCATTGATACTTCGAATATCGAGCTGGTTGAGCCTGCATTCAAACCAAACACAAAGGTTCTCTTCATCGAGACTCCTGCAAATCCCACCATGGCAATCACCGATATTGCCAAATGTGCCGAAATTGCTCATAAGCACGGTGCGAAACTGGTCGTTGATAATACCTTCTGTTCACCATACCTGCAAAACCCGCTGGCACTTGGCGCTGATGTCGTATTCCATTCCATCACCAAGTTCATCAATGGACATGCTGATGTCGTCGGTGGCGTGATCGTCACGAAAACGGAAGAAGATCACAAGCATCTATACAATGTCATGACAACCATGGGACCGAATATGGATCCACACCAGGCATACCTGGTCAGCAGAGGTCTGAAGACCCTTGCTGTCCGTATGGAAAGAGCACAGGAAAATGCAATGAAGATTGCAGAATATCTTGAGAGTCATCCCAAGGTGGCATGGGTAAAGTACCCCGGATTGAAATCACATCCCCAATATGAACTTGCCAAAAAGCAACAGAAAGGTCCTGGAGCTATGATATCCTTTGGTTTGAAGGGCGGATTAGAAGCAGGCAGAACCCTGATGGATAATGTTCACTTGGCAGAACTCGCTGTATCCCTGGGTGGAATCGAAACCCTTATCCAGCATCCTGCCTCCATGACCCATGCAAAGGTCTCAAGAGAGGCAAAGCTTCTTGCCGGTATCACAGATGAACTCGTGCGCTATTCTGTCGGTATTGAGGACGTGGAAGACCTGATTGATGATTTGGAAAAAGCGCTGAAGCTTGTGTAATAAGTATCTGGGGCGCCGATAACAAATCGGCGCTCCTAAAATTTTACCATTTTTCTGCTGATAACCTTATTTCCCGTCTTTACTTTCACAACATATACCCCTGAACCCATAATATTACCTCTCTCATCACGCCCATCCCACGCGACCGCTGATTCTATGGTTGAAGGATACTCTTTCACCTTCTGCCCTCGGATATTAAAGATCATCACTTTTACCTTCTCATCTCTTTCCTTTGCCCATTGAATGGTACAGACACTACGGAATGGATTCGGGAATACCGAAATGAAATGCCTCGGTGGAGAAGCAATGTGTTCCTCATTCCCCACATACCCGCCATCTGAAATCACCTTGAATTCATCCAGCCCGAATAAACAGCAATCATACGACACGCATTGAATCGCTATATAAACACTCATTCCATCAAATTCGGACAGGTCATAGGTGTATGAAGTCCATTGATTCGGAGCCAGGACATATGGCTCATTGCTAATCATGGTGAATGAATCAGGAACAGCCAGTGTTCTGGAAACACCGACCCTGAACCTCTCCGCCCCATAACCCGTATTCAATGATCGTGCCATGAATGATAATATGGAATTCGTTCCCAGCCTCAATCGGGGTGGGATGAGCCAATCATTGTTAGGTGGAGGAGTATCCGGAAACACAGCCAGGAATTGATTTCCATTCGAGGCATGCATTCCTGTATAAGGTGGATTACACTGCTGTGGATTGAATACCAGGAACGATGAAGCCTCCCCTTCACCGGGAAAAGATGTCTCATCCAAACCGAAAGTGCTTTGCTGATCCGCATCCAAACAGTACCAGGGTGTAGCAGGAGATAAAAATGAAGGATAAGATTCAAAGCTGTCATTCAACACAGGTGTACTCACAAGAATACAGGTCAAGCTTGCTGAATTGGATGGCAGCGACTCCTGACCATCAGCATTGACAGCACTCACAAAATAGGAATAGGATTGTCCCTGGTTCGCATTCGTATCGATATAGGATGGCTCCTGATTCGTTCCAAAATAATGGTAATTCCGGTAAATGTTGTATCCCAATGGCTGATATGTCCCCGGTGAGTTCCAATTCAAGTGCACTGTATTTCTCACCACCTCTGCCGAGAGATTGCATGGAGACTCTATCGATGCAGATTCACTTTTCACAATGCGAATATCATCCAGAAAAAGGTCACAGTCCTGGTTTGAAACAGTCGATTCTCCATAAAATCCTATCCGGAATGGTGCAGAAGGAATTGTAAATGTGATCACGGCATTCTGTTCCAGTGAATCAGGTGCTGTCCATTCCCGCAATATCACAGCATTTGCAAGACTCGTATCTGAATTCGGTAATAGAACGATCCTGAATTTATCATCTGCCCCAAATATTCCGGTTGTGATTGAATTCCAATTGGTCAATCGGGTGCGAAACGAAATCTGTGCAGAAGTTCCTGATGTGCCTGAGATCAAGGGCGAAATCAGCCAATGGTAACAATCCCTACCATATATATTCAGTCTTGCCGCCCCATTCGTTGAATTCTGCATATTCCCGAAATATCCCCACTCCCAGCCATGCACCGTTTGTGTAAGTGTGGTTCCCTGTTGATAAAGACCTTCCATTTTCATCCATTGATCCGGAGGAAAAAGATTCAGGTCGAAGCACTCTATAAATGGCAGAGATATTCCCACCAGGGCACCGGACGTGAAATGCCATATGCCGCTATTCACGATCTGCGGACCATAATGCGCTTTCACCTGCCAATAGTAGGTTGTATTGGGTTGCAGGATTTCTGCGGCAGTCCAAGTGTTGGTTGTTAGTGAATCCGTCTTCAATACAAGCTGGTCAGTAGAAAGTCCCATATATAGCGCATAACTTTCTGCATTACATGACCATGAGAAGTGTGGCACCAATTCGACACCAGTCATTCCATCCGCAGGATATGGATTCATCGGCTCCGAAAAGTCGGTGATCATATTTATCCTGATATTCGCTATATTTGCTCTCGGGTTGGATAGAGCTGCCGGTGGTGGTGTTATAGGGTCAATATCTGCTATATCACTATGGCAATCCAACCCTCTTGCTCCCGTTACTGGAGAACAGAGGAATTTATCTGACATCGACACATGACCCGTTTGGTTTTCATCTACTGCGATGACCAGATTATGGGTGTTGTCATAATTGAAATAACTCGTAAGCGGTAAAGTAACCCAACCATCTCCGGGAAGAGTTGTAGAGAAATCCGATGTGCTCCAATCTCCATCAAACACAAGCTGTAAAGAATCCAACGAAACCCAATCCGTATTGGATTGGAAAACAGTCCTGGAGGTCAGTCCCATATAAACCTTTAGATGATTCACATTGGAAAGAAAATCAGATGACACGATATGATATGGATAGGAAATCCTGTTGATGACTCCTGCATGCTGAATCTCACTCTGCAGGTATATCACCTGGGAGTATGAGAAATTGAAGTATGCATCTACAGGTAAAGGCACATTATTGAGCTGACCGGAACCAATGGTGATTGTGATTGTATGAAGCGATTCAAAGCAAAATAACAGAAGCAGGCAAACAACCCATTTCATAGAACACACTCCAATCCTGATAATTACGATATTGAACTTTTCATAATCATATTAATATGGGGTGTCAAGGAATATTTAAGCTACTCTTTAAACACTACCCCTCCATCACCCCAGGATCACCGCACCCTCAAGCGAAAATGGAATGGTTTTGCTTTCGTTTTGTGATTCTTCTTTCGGAGTTGGTTTTAAAGATGGCTCTTTGTTATTCTATGAGAAGCTTTCTGTTCAAATGTCGAAAGTTATGGTGCGAACCATGCCCTGCTGTTTCCAGATCATGGCATATTGTCTGCCATTCAGCACCTGTTTTTGCACTTCTTCACGTTCTGATTTGAAAAAATGTGCCCGTCGTATGTCATCGGGATGCAGTGAATGTTCCTTCCAAAAACCATCTGTTGAAGGTAAGTTATGCAGGTGGGAGAGTAATATCTCCTTGGCTTCCTGCAGTAGATGCAGCGGTAGGAATTTGGGATAAGGAAGATTGGAAGGAAAGATCATCCAGTCCCACAGAAGCAGCTCATCCAGCATATTTTTGTTATCCTGCTGATAACGAGTGTAGAACGACTGTAGGATTTTTGCCTTCTTCAGCCAGTCCTTCGTGTTCAAGTCAGCACCGATATCACGAATATGCTCCACCAGCAATTCCAGCTTCTCAAATCCCTTCCCATTCTCCAGGTCGAATACTTGATTGATAACCGATGTGAAATGACCTGCGGTGATATAATTGTTCAGAACCGCTTCCAGTTTCTCACAGGATTGGATTTCGGTAAAACTGATCCATTTATTGAATAGAATTCGATACGGAGGTGTGCCCTGGTACTGCATTCCATATTCATGTACCTTTTCAGTCATGATCGTTCCCGGGAGAACTTTCAGAAAACCCAGTTGCAGATGATCCGGATGAAGAGTGAGCAATTCGCTGACAGTTTGACCCAGCATGGTTTTACCTTCACCCGGTAATCCAACAATTGCATCATAGTGCTGGTGAATCTGGTGAAACTGCCTGAGTTTCATCAGGTTGGGCTTGATCTCGTCCCATGTCCCAGTCCTGCCGATCTCTCGCAATGTGCCTGCATGAATGCTTTGGATACCAATCTCGAATTGGAATCTGCCAACCGGAACCTGTCTGAAGATCTCGAAATCCTCATCCTCGAGATACAGGGGATGAATCTCAAAATGATACATGATATCGGGTGATTCTTTCAAAATGAAACACCAGATTTCACGGGCGAACTCACGATTGACATTGAAGCTTCGATCGATAAACTTGATGATGAAAGGCTCAAATTCCCAGAGTTTTCTTATCTCCTGTTTCACCGTCTCTATATCCCTGAATTCAAGCGGCTGATCATCTCGTGACGACAAACAGTAGGAACAATGGAACGGACAGCCTCTGCTTGCTTCATAATATACATATTTATTCCGTAAATTCCCGCAATCTTCCTTACGGTACGGAAAGGGAAGGGATGCAAAATTCTGATTCGGAATTTGTATGATCTTCTCCGGATGATTGAAATTGCATTCTGCCAGGAAGCGAAAACCTGCTTCACCCGCTCCGCAGACGATGTAATCGATAGCGGGGAATTCATTCAACCAGGAATCAGCATTAAAACTGACTTCCGGACCGCCTAATACGATCTTCACATCTGCAAGCAGTTTCCGAATCTCAGGGAGAAGCATCCTTACATACATGGTATTCCATATATACACTGAAATACCAATGACCTGGGGGCTTTTCTGCAGCATGACATCAAGTACGTTGAAAACATCATCATGGATCGTGAATTCATGAATGCGGGTTTCATACGGCAAATCACCGACAGCGGTTCGTAACGAATACAATGCCGGATTCGAATGAGTGTAGCGTGCATTGAAACTGATCAGGAGCAGATTATTGTTCATCATATCCCGTAGAGACGACCTATATGGGCGTCTCTTTTTTTTTCAAATTTGGGTAAAAGACGACCTATACAGGCGTCCATATATTTCCTTTTTCTTTCTGAGACACCCTTGTAGGTCGTCTCTCCAAGATGGATGATTGATTTGCCACAGTTGTCAAGCAGTCTTTTCCACCATAGAATTTCATTTGACATATGTGCTGTTCTGAAAGAACTGGAAAGAGTATAAATGTGAATATTTTGGAGGATTAATGCCCAAGTTGAAAAAAGTAGGCGAAGTGCAAATGAACACTACTTATGATGTAATCCCACTTCGCCGAATGATCATTGCCCCAACGATGATTGTCCCGTTACTGATTGGTAGGAGTGCAACGCTGTCTGCAGCCGACCATTCTCTGAAAGGCAATCATTATGTGATATGCGTACCCCAGAAAAGAGACTTGGACAATCAGAAGAATCCCACTGCATCTGATCTTTACCGGTATGGCACCATCTGTAACATCGTACAACATTTTCCGCTTCCTGACGGCAATATGCGATTACTGCTGCATGGCTTGTTCCGCGTGCGGATCGATCGATTCGTTCGAGTTGGAGACCAATTGCGCGCAACCTACTCTCTTGCACCGATGACCAGGATTCCTTCGAGTCCAAGAGGTACAGCATACCTGAGAAATTTGAAGAATGCATTCGAGAATTATGCAAAATTGAATAAGAATCTGCCTGACGAGTTGCTGAAGGACTTCGACAGCCTGACGCAACTGGAAGATTGTTTCTATTTCATTCTTACATATATTGAACAGGATTTGAAAACCAAGGAAAGAATTTACGAGATAGATAACTTGAGTGAAAGTATTCAAGCCTTATTGCGCATACTTCATAATGAAGTGGAAATCATGAAACTGGAAAGGCAGATCGAAGGAAAGGTCAAGCAGACGCTTAGTAAGCTCCAGAAGGAGTACTATCTCACCGAACAATTGAAGATCATCCACAAGGAACTGGGTATCACCAAAGAAGCGGAAGATGAGTTAATCGAACTTCGCAAGCAGGTGGAAAAGGCGAATCTCAGTCCCGAAGCACGCCAGCATGCAGAAGAGGAACTGAAGAAACTCGAACGGCTGACGCAGCATGCCCAAGATTACAGTGTCATTTATGGATATATCAATTGGATACTCGAAATCCCATGGGATCCCAGGAAGAGCAAGGACATCGACCTGCAAACGGCGGAGGATATCCTGAACGAAGACCACTATGGTCTGGAAAAGGTCAAGGAACGCATCGTCGAATTTCTTGCCGTGATGAAGATGTCGCAAAAAACAACAGGTCAAATCCTGTGCTTTGTGGGACCTCCCGGAGTTGGAAAGACTTCATTGGGAAAATCCATTGCCCGTGCATTGGATCGTGACTTCATTCGTATTTCCCTCGGTGGTGTACGTGATGAGGCTGAAATCAGGGGTCACAGACGCACTTACGTGGCGGCTTTACCCGGTGTCATCATGCAGAGCATGAAGAAGGCTGGAAGTACAAATCCGCTCATCATGATGGATGAGATCGATAAAATGAGCATGGATTTCAGGGGTGACCCGTCTGCAGCTTTGCTGGAAGTGCTCGATCCGGAGCAGAATTTCAATTTCCGTGACCACTTCCTTGATTTCGGTTATGATCTGTCCCATGTGCTGTTCATCACGACAGCAAACCATCTTGGTTCTATTCCAAGACCCTTGATCGACCGCATGGAGATTCTCTATCTTCCGGGTTACACGCAGTATGAAAAACTCAATATTGCCAAGCGACACCTGATACCCAAGCAGCTTGAAAAGCACGAAGTCAATGGAAAGTTGGATATCAAGTTCGAAGATATGGCGATTGAGAAGATCATCTCCCTCTATACCCGCGAAGCAGGTGTCCGTGAACTGGAAAGAAAGATATCTGCCGTGATCCGTAAGATCGTGAAGAACTATATGAAAGACAGCAAAATGAGTAAATTCAAGATCAAACCTCAAGATATAGAGAAATATCTCGGCATCCCTGAACATCTCTATTCGGATATCAACCGTGAAGATGCAGTGGGCATCGTAACGGGACTTGCCTGGACCTCTGCCGGTGGTGAGACACTGCAGGTGGAGACAGTCAAGATGAAGGGAGAAGGAAAGATCAAACTCACGGGGAATCTCGGTGAAGTCATGAAGGCATCTGCCCAGGCAGCTTATTCATTTGCCCGCAAACATGCAACAGAATATGGAATCGAGGAGGACTTCAATAAGAAATACGACCTTCACCTCCATATTCCGGAAGGGGCAATTCCAAAAGATGGTCCTTCCGCAGGTGTGACAATGGTCACTTCCATCGTGTCCGTGCTTTCCGACAGACCTGTTGATCACAATGTGGCGATGACAGGCGAGATCACGCTATCGGGGAAAGTCCTGCCCATTGGCGGTCTTGCCGAAAAGATGATCGCTGCCAAGCGTGCAGGAATCACGACCATCATCATTCCCGAAAAGAACCGCCCCAGTCTCAGTGAGATTGCTGCGGAGATCAAGGAAGGGATGAATATCCATTTCGCTGAAACCATAGACGATGTTTTGAAAATAGCACTGAAATAAATGCAATTTGAATTTAAGGAACATACTCAACTGCAGGATGGGACACATCGCTTCATCCTGCAGGTTGAACCAGCCACTTTAGTACTTGTTGGTTTCCTGCTTGAATCCTTCGATGGACTATTCAATTACACAACCATCGATGATAAGAACTCTCTTCTCCAAGTTGATTTTCTGAATGATTCCTATGAAGATGGGAAAAGGATTTTGGATTTCATGAAGGAGTGGGGGCAGAAGAGATTAGGAAATAGGAAATAGCGAATAGCCCATAAAAAGTTACTATATTCATTTCCTGCGATAAATAAGAATCTATTACTATGCTTAGGTACACTAATATGTCATCCTTGCGAATGTGAGGATCCAGTTAGATAACCACATTGCCCCCTTATATGTCATCCTTGCGAATGCGAGGATCCATGTTTCAAAACTCAAAACTATCCCATTCTGTAATATCTTCCCAATTCGGATTTGTTTCTTCTATCAACTTGATTTTCCATTCTCTCTTCCAATGTTTGATTTGCTTTTCTCTTAGTATCGCTTCCATTGGTGTTGAGAATATCTCCAGATGAACTAATGTTGTCACATCGTATTTGTCTGTAAAACCTTCAATAAGATGCTGTCTGTGAGTGTTGAGACGCTGCTCGAGATTGCCTGTCATGCCAACGTAAATTGTTCCGTTACGTTCACTAGCCAATATGTAAGTATAAAAATGTTTCATGCATCCTCCAATCCAAAAAAGCAGAGCAGTCAGGTCCTGGATCCCCGCCTTCGCGAGGATGACTAAATATATAGTCCTATTTTCCTTAAGTAAAACTTCTATTTAATAATATTCGTCACTATTATTTATTAAAAAAACGAATCAAAAGTTACGGTCATCCTCGCGAAGGCGGGGATCCAGAACTCATTCTTCGTTCCTTTATTTCCCAAAATCTAGTATCTCTATAGCCCACCCAAATACTTCACAAACGTATACTCCCCTTTCTGCAATGTCTCTTTCCCCTTTGAGGCATCCGAATACTGCACTACCATGGTCTTTCCATCCTGTAACACCGATACATGCAGATAACCCGGCGGGCAATACCCGAGCGGCCTGGTAATCGAGCCTGTATTCAGCACAAGCGCCCCATGATCTTCGAACCCGGGTACTTCCTTCCTGCTGAAGAAATGTGTTGTTCCTGATAATACGAGATCACATTTCTCCATCACAGTCTTTCGTTGTGAAGGAGAGAGTTGGTCAATCCAGAATCCGTACTGGGAATGCGCACAGGCAATGATGATATCGTGTTTGCCTTTGCTTATCGAATTGATAGTGCTGATGAGATACGCTTTGGAATCAGACTTGAAAGCAATTGAATCCTGCGGTGGCTGATCGGGATAATGAAGCATGATAAGATGAACGGTCCAGTCCTTTACCGGGATTCTTGCATAGTATTCAACGCCATTGTCTCGGATTGTGACACTCTGTCTCTTTTGCAGACTCACTTCTTTAAAGAAGGCTCTTCCTGCTCCCCAGTCAGCCTGGCTGGAACCGTAATACTGGTTCTCACCGTCGGCAGCACAGGGGTAAAAGTGATCCTGCCACCATTGATTGTCATGCAGGAAAGTGATGAATTCATCCTTCCCCTTCTTCTTCACATGGTCACCCAAACCAATCACAAAAGCATCATTGTCGCTTTTTATCCAATTGATCATGTGAGAAAAGGATTTCATTCCTGCAGGAGAATCACCTTCATTGTCACTGAAAACCGAAAAGGAGAACTCTGTGTGAGCCTTCAGTTGCTTATCATTGTGAATCCCTGTAAGAGATGGATTCTCCACGGAAGTGCCTTGAATCGAATAAAAAAGAAGGAAAAAGAATGAAAGAAGAAAAATCTTCTTCATGTATGACTTATTCAAAGTAGAATATAGCTTGGATCGGATTGATCTTTGCTGCCTTCAAAGCAGGATAAAGTCCGGAAATGAAGCCAATAAAGAGAGAAAAGCCAATACCGATGAGAATGCCCTGCGCCGGAATCGGCAGGGACATATGGATCGCTGCTGAGACGATTTTAAGCAGCACCGATGCAATTAAAATACCGAATAAAGACCCCAGCGCAGCCAGAGTGACTGCTTCCATGATGAAGTAAAAGAAGATATCACCTTCTGTTGCTCCAACACTCTTACGGACACCAATCTCCATCATTCTTTCATTGATGGAAATGAGTAGTGTACTGAATAAACCGATTCCACCAACAACAAGAGAAATGGATGCAATGGCAAAGAGCGTAATATTCCACTTTTGGAAAGCACTGCTGATCTCTTTATTGATTTGGAGAAGCAACGCTCCAATATTCTGAAATGAGAAATTCTGATACATACCACGTTCTGTCAGGAGTATCTGACGTGCCTTATTCTTCAAGGGAGCGAATGCTGCATCGTCCTTCGCCTGAAGATACATGTAATCCACTGCATTATTCGAACGAAGATAACGTGCACCTGTTTCAAGTGGGATATACACTGCTTTCAGGTCGTTTTCACGTTCCCAGTTGTTGAATTGCATCCCCCCACGATTCATCTGGTCTTTATTCAGGACTCCCACGACACGATAACGGATTCCACCCACTGATATGATCTGTCCCAGGGGATCCTTGCCCTCGAAATACTTCTTCACGAAATTAAATCCGAGAATGCAGACCTTTTCAGCATTTTCAGATTCAAAAGAACGGAAAAACCTGCCTGATTTGATCACATAGGTCTTATTAATAAAGAATGAATTGTTGGTTGCACGAAGTTGAACAAGTTCCTGTTTATCATTGTTCATGAACATCTGGCGATCTTCAATCATGCCATAGATTGACTTCAGATCCAGTTTCTTCTTCAATACCTGGTAATCTTCAATATCCAAGGGTTTCACATTCTCAGCAGTCTTGGTCGTGGAAGATACACCTATATTCCCCATTTCCATGTAGAAATTGGAATTTGCCCCGGTAATAATGATTGAACGGTTCCAGCCCATTCCCTCCATGTTGGTTTTCACGAGGGTTTTCAAGCCGTAGATCGAGGAGAACATGGTCACGACAGCCATCACGCCTATCACGATTCCCATGAGTGTGAGAATCGATCTCAGCTTGTGAGAGAAAATCGACTGTAGGCTGCTTCGCAGACCATCATAAAGATGCATCAAAAGACTTCCTTACCGCATTTGGGGCACTTCTTGAAAGTCCCTTCCTTCTTTGATGTATGCTCTTCCATGTAGGGATTGCCGCATTCAGGACATTTCACGGCTACAGGAAGATAATTGGTGATGAACTTGCACTCGGGATACCTGGAACAGGAATAGAACTTCCTGCCCTTCTTGGATTTCTTTTCGGTAAGCTTACCCTGTCCGCATTCGGGGCAGGTAACTTCGAGCGTGATCGGTCTTGTATATTTACACTTGGGATAATTGGTGCAGGCTATGAATTTACCGAATCTACCCTGTTTGATTGCCAAAGGACTTCCACAGTTTGGGCAAGCTTCATCCAAGGTTTCTTTCGGCGTGATTATGATCTTACCATCCGCACCTCGGGTGAAATTCTCCAAGTGCTTACAGGTCGGAAAATTGGAACAACTGAGAAATTGACCTTTCCTTCCCCATTTGATCTGCATGTGCCCAGTACCGCAAACAGAGCATGGAATATCAGTATCTTCCTTCATATTGGACTTCGTTTCCTTGATATTCACTTTGCCCATGAGGTCGGTCAGTACTTGATAATAATCGTTGAGAACGTCTTCCCACTTCTGTTTTCCGTACTCAATGTCATCCAGTTCATTCTCCATCTCGGCTGTGAACTTGACATTGAACAGCTTATCAAACTGCTGAACGAGGAAACCATTTACCTTCTTTCCCAAGTCTGTTGGTTGGAACTGCTTGGCAATCAGGATCACATACTGCCTGTCCTGGATGGTGGAAAGAATTGCCACATAAGTGGATGGTCTTCCAATACCCTTTGATTCCAATTCCTTGATGAGTGCAGCTTCCGTGTACCTTGCAGGTGGTTTTGTAAAATGCTGGAGAGGTATGAAGTTATCTATCTCCAACTGATCCCCTTCCCTGTAATCTGCATGAATACTTTCCCCTTCAGATATTGAAACATGGGGATACACTTTTTTGAAACCTTCATCTGTGATATGTGAACCGGTAGCGACAAACAGGGCTTTCCCCAATTCTACGCTCACCTTGGTGGTGGCAACCGTCATGGCTTTCATCTGTGTGGCAACGAATCTCTGCCAGATCAGGGTATAAAGCTTCAACTGGTCTTTGCTAAGACTGGTCGCAAGCTGCTCAGGAGTCCTGAAGGGATCCGTCGGACGAATTGCTTCATGTGCATCCTGTGCATTATTCTTGTTGGCAAAATGTCTGGGTTTGGCTGCAACCTGGTCTTTTCCATACCTTTCGGAGATCAGGTTACGGCATGCGGTGATGGCTTCCTCAGAAATACGGAGTGAGTCGGTACGCATATACGAAATCAGACCCACTCTATCACCCTTCACCTCGACACCTTCATAGAGTTCCTGTGCCAACTTCATTGTCTTCTTTGCCGGAAATCCCAACACTTTTGAAGCTTCCTGCTGAATCGTGCTGGTGATAAAGGAAGGTCCTGGTTCAACTTTCCTGCTGGATTTATCTATGCTCTTGAGAATGGGAGAGCCTTTCTTCAACGCCGCCACCATCTCCAGTGCCTTCTTTTCATCAATGATCTCAGCCTTCTTCCCATCCCACTTTTCCAATGTTGTCTTGAAGGAAGGAAGCTTGCCTTTGTGGAATACTCCATCAATTGACCAATATTCTGTGGGGACGAACTTCTCGATTTCCTCTTCCCTCTCACAGATGAGACGAAGGGCAACCGACTGCACACGTCCGGCGCTCAGGTCTTTGGTGAGTATCTTCCACAGAACCGGGCTGACGGTATAACCGACTATCCTGTCGAGAATACGTCTTGCCTGTTGGGAATCAACCTTGTTCTGGTCTATCTGTCCCGGATTCTCGAGGGATTGCACGATTGCGGATTTGGTGATTTCATTGAACGTGATTCGATAGATAGGTTTGCCTTGGATTTCCTTCTTCAGCACAGTCGCAAGGTGCCAGGCAATGGCTTCTCCCTCACGGTCATGGTCAGATGCGAAATATATCGTATCTGCCGATTCTGCTGCTTTTTTCAGTTCATCGATCACTTTCTTTTTCTTGGGATCGACAACATATTTCGCTTTAAAATGATTATTCACATCCACGCCCATCTCTTTCTGTGGAAGGTCACGCACATGACCCATGGATGCTTTGATTATATACTGGTGCTGTAAAAACTTGCTGATTGTGCTGGCTTTCGCCGGAGATTCAACAATGATAAGACCTTTTGCCATAACTTAGTACCTAAAACCTTTAGTCGTCTTCATTCATGTGTTCCATTTTACCGCAGCATTTCTTGTACTTCTTACCGCTTCCACATGGACACGGATCATTCCTGCCAACCTTCATCTCGGCTCGAACAGGCACTCCCTTCGGAATTTCCTGTCCTGCATCTTCCATCGGCACGGATACGTTTGTCATTTGATATGCCGATATCTCTGAATGGTCGGTCTTTGCCTGTGCAAGCAGGTTTTCCATTTGTTCCTGCGTCAGAATATAGGTAGTGAACACTTTTTTTGCAACATTCTGCTGAATTCTTCCGATCAAGCCCTCAAACAACTCGTAACTTTCCTTTTTGTATTCAATGAGAGGATCCTTGTTGGCATAAGCACGAAGCCCAATACCATCCTTCAGGAGATCCATCTCGTGGAGGTGATCACGCCATTCATCATCGACCACATCCAACAATACACGTCTTTCTATCTCACGAAGCATCTCGGAACCAAGCATTTCTTCACGCTTGGCATAGGCTTCCATGACGATTTCCTCGATCACTGCAGCCACTCCTTCTGGAGTTTGTCTGCCGGAAAGAGCTTGTTCCTTCGTGATATCCACATCAAAACTTGATTTAAACCAGAACAGCAACTTATCCAAGGGCCATTCTTCGGGGAATACGCCTTCGGGCAGTGATATCTCGACCTGGTTCCATACGGTTTCCTTGATCATCTCACGGATATTTTCCTGCAGGTCATAACCCTTCAGCACATTGCGTCTGTATGTATAGATCACTTCGC
>DAONDQ010000031.1:0-25558 GCA_035402645.1 Candidatus Cloacimonadota bacterium
AGCGTATGTCCAAGCAGCATCACCGCAATAACCGTCTTTGATCACTCCCACATCGATACCCAGGATATCACCTTCCTTCAAAATTACTTTTACTGAAGGGATTCCATGAACTATTACAGAGTTCACGGAAGTACAAAGCGAACCGGGAAATGGGGGTAAACCGGCTACACGGTAACCCTTGAAAGCGGGTATTCCACCTTCTGAACGAATGAAATCCTCAGCGAAACGGTCGAGTTCCATCGTGCTTACGCCCGGAACCACCTTTTCCT
Organism: Candidatus Cloacimonadota bacterium; assembly: GCA_035402645.1. GTDB lineage: Bacteria > Cloacimonadota > Cloacimonadia > Cloacimonadales > DAONDQ01 > DAONDQ01. Next base: position 270 of record DAONDQ010000031.1, read on the forward strand.
TGAGTGTCTCAAGAAGGCAACCGATTACACGGCTTGCTTCCCTGATCTTGCGGATTTCATTTTCAGATTTGATATATACCATGATTATGAATTCCTTCCTCTGAGTTTCCCTTTCTTCATGAAACCTTCATAATGTCTCATCACAAGGTGTGATTCAATCTGCTGCAACGTATCCAGAGCCACACCGACCACGATGATAAGTCCAGTTCCACCAAAGTAGAACGGAAGGTTTGCCCATTTGGACATGAATTCAGGAAGTACAGCGATAAAGGCAAAGAAGATTGCGCCGGGAAGTGTGATACGTGTAAGAACGGCATTGATATAATCAGCCGTTTTCTTACCCGGTACCTTACCCGGAATGAATCCGCCGTAACGCTTCATGTTTTCAGCCATATCGGTTGGATTCAGCACAATCGCTGTATAGAAATATGCAAAGAATATGATCAAGGCTACGTACAGTATCGTATACATCGCTGCGCCGGGTGATAGCCAACGAACAATGATATTGTCCTGTCCATGTTTGAACAGAGCAGCAATCGTGCGAGGAAAGAGTATCACGGACTGTGCGAAGATGATCGGAATAACGCCGGCTGTGTTCACGCGCAATGGAATGAACGTGCTTTGCCCGCCGTAGACGCGTCTGCCGACAATGCGTTTTGCATATTGAACTGGGATCTTACGAGTTGCTTCAGTTACGAGGATCACGGCTCCAGTTACAAACACCATGACAGCGAGTGTCACGAGTGCAAGAATAACATTCATTGAACCTGAACGAACCATTTCGAACATCTGCATAAATCCCTTGGGATAACGTGCGATAATTCCAGCGAAGATGATCAATGAGATACCGTTACCAATGCCGCGCTCCGTAATCTGCTCTCCAAGCCACATCACAACCATGGTTCCGGTTATCATGGAGACCATGGAGGTAAATGTGAATATCCCTTTTGACAAGGGAGTGATGCCGGGAATTGAAAGCAGAAACAGAGTGATACCGACGGAGTTGAATGCTGAAATTGCCACGGTACCATAACGTGTTATCTGGTTGATCTTCTTTTGTCCATCTGCACCTTCCTTCTTCAGCTTTTCGAAGTATGGAATGATGCTGCCTAAAAGCTGAATCACAATGGATGCAGTGATGTAGGGCATGATACCCAGTGCAAAGATAGACGCACGTTCAAAGTTTCCACCGACAAACAGGTCATACAGACCAAACAGTGTGTTCCCGCCAGACGTCATGACATTGAAGTAATCTTTCAAAACTGTCGTATTGACACCTGGAGTTGGAATAAAACTGCCCAGACGGTAGAAAACCAACATAAGTCCAGTAAACAGGATCTTTTTCTTCAGATCCGGTATTTTGAAGACATTCGTAATCGTCTGTAACAATTACACTACCTCCGCTTTTCCGCCATTTTGTTCGATCATTTCAATCGCTTTTTTCGAAAAAGCATTGGCTTGAATATGAATTTTTTTGTTGAATTCACCGTTCACGGTTGCCAATACCTTGACAGGATTGGATGAAACCTGACCGGAGTTGGGAATCAATCCCATTTCTTCCATTTTTTGAATCGTTAACGCATCAACTTCAATCTCCTGCAATTTTGCCAGATTGAGGACACGATAATGAACCTTGAATATATTCTTGAATCCGCGTTTGGGAAGACGACGTTGAATCGGCATCTGACCGCCTTCGAATCCTTTCGGAACTGTACCGCCGGCACGAGCTTTTCTACCTTTGTGACCTTTTCCGGCTGTTCCGCCCTGTCCAGTTCCCTGTCCCTTACCAAGACGTTTTCTATTCTTTTTGATTGCAGGACGTTCCATTGTATGTAGTGATAACATTCGAATCTCCTTCAATCTATTCAGTTACTTCTACCGGTTCAACTTTAACCATGTAGGAGATTTTGTTGATCATGCCACGGATAACTAAATTATCCTCATGGATGCGGGATTTCCCGATCCTTCCTAAACCAAGCGCTTTCGCTACACGTACGTGGTTTTCCTTTCTTCCGATACAGCTTTTCACCTGGATAACTTTTATCTTCATTTCTCCTCCTGACCCGTCAGTTGAGATACTGTCTTACCTCTGAAACGGGCAGCCTGGGATACGGTGCGTAATTCCTTCAAACCGATGACGGTTGCCTTTACGACATTAGAAGGAGTATTGGATCCCAGAGACTTACAAAGGATGTTTTCAATTCCTGCGGCTTCGAATATGGCACGTGTTGTACCGCCGGCAATGACTCCAGTACCTGGACGGGCTGGTTTCATCATGACACGGCTTGCGCCAAAACGACCGATGATTTCGTGAGGAATGGTTCCTTTCACGACAGGAATTGAGAACATAAGCTTCATCGCTTTATCTTTGGCTTTACGAATGGCATCAACGATTTCATTCGCTTTACCGGTACCGACACCAACATTGCCTTTACGATCGCCGACTACGACGATGGCACTGAAACTGAAGTTCCTTCCGCCTTTGACAACTTTCGCCACACGCTTGGTGTCGATGATCTTTTCGATCATCAGTTCTTGTTCTTCATTCTGAATTAAGTTTTCCTGACTCAAGTTGTCCTCCTTTAGAACTCTAACCCGGCTTTACGGGCACCATCAGCCAATGCCTTGATCCTTCCGTGATATAAATATCCGGCACGGTCAAATGCAACTTTTGTGATACCGGCAGTAAGAGCCTTCTTCCCGATGAGTTCACCGATCATGAAGCTTTGCTCGGTCTTTTTTGATTTGGCTTTTAATTCTACGTCTTTTGCAATAGTGGATACGGCAATCAATGTCTTGCCGATCGTATCATCAATAATTTGAGCATAAATATGCTTCAAGCTGCGAAAAACAACAAGACGGGGTCTTTCAGGGGTGCCAGACAGACGCTTGCGGATATACAGCTTTCTACGTGCTCTCTTAGCATTTTTGATCATATATGCAGGTTTTACCATCTCTCACTCCCTTACTTCGAGCCAGCTTTTCCAGCTTTGATTATGACAAATTCGTCAGCATAACGGACACCCTTGCCTTTGTAGTTTTCAGGGGGTCTGCAAGCTCTTACTTCAGCTGCAAATTTGCCGACATCTTCTTTATTAATACCTTTGACACGAACGATACTGTTCAAGTCAGCCTTGGTACCCTTACTTCTTGGAACTGCTTCCACTTCTACGGTGATGCCTTTCGGAACCTGAAGAAGGATATCATGGGAATAACCGAGTGCCAGTTTTACCCAGGGACCTACCTTTTCAGCAACATAACCTGTTCCGATGATATGCAGCACTTTCTCGTAACCGGTTGAAACACCGATTACCATGTTGGCTACCAATGCACGGGTCAACCCGTGAAGGGCACGCTGTTGACGTGAATCGTTCTCACGCTTGATGTTGATGACTGATTCTTCCACTTCCGCAGAGATACCGGGATTGAAATGATACTGAAGAGAACCGAGCGGTCCATCCACTTTCATCAATCCATCCTGATAAGAAACCTTTACACCTTTGGGGACTTGTATGGGGGCTCTTCCTATTCTTGACACAATCGCCTCCTACCAGACCTTGCAGACGTATTCACCGCCGATATTGGCAGCTCTTGCGTCACGGTCAACCATCACACCCCTGCTGGAAGTTATGATGGCACAACCGACATGGTTATAAACGGAAGGAAGATTATCAGCCTTTACATACACACGTCTTCCCGGCTTTGATATTCTTTCGATACCGCGAAGCACAGGCTTACCGTTGTTCGTGTAACGTAAATTCAATGAAATCTTACGTCTTTCAATCTTCTTGGCGGGATCTCTTTCAATGATTTGATAACTGTTAATGAAATTCTCATCCGCCAGTATTTTTACAATAGACTCAGTCAGGCGATTATGATTCACAACCACCTGAGTATGTCCGGCACGATATGCATTGCGAATTTTTGTCAATGCATCAGCTATCGGATCGCACACGCTCATTATATTTCTCCTCTTTACCAGCTTGCTCTGGTGATTCCAGGGATCATACCCATGGAAGCATATTTACGGAAGCACAGACGGCACATACCAAAATCTCTCAGGTAAGCGCGTGATCTTCCACATACCATGCAGCGGTTGTATTTACGTACTGCGAACTTCGGCGTTCTACTTTGCTTGATTGTCCATGATTTCTTTGCCAAGTTCTACTCCTTGTTAGTTTTTCTGGAGGCACACCAAGTTCACCGAGAAGCTCTCTGGCTTCTTCATCGGTCTTGGCTGTGGTGACTATGGTGATATTCATCCCGCGTACAGCATCGATCTTATCATAATCGATCTCCGGAAACACGGTCTGTTCTTTAATACCGATCGAATAATTACCACGTCCGTCGAATGAATTCGTGGGAATACCCTTGAAGTCACGCATACGCGGCATAACAATACTCACCAGACGATCCAGGAACTCATACATGATTTCATCACGAAGTGTCACTTTGCAGCCAATCGGCATGCCCTGACGCAGCTTGAAGTTGGATATGGACTTCTTTGCCTTTGTGATGATGGGCTTTCTTCCTGTGATCTGCTCCATGTCCTTGACAGCATTGTCGAGAAGAGCCTTATTTTGAGTGGCAATTCCCACACCCATACTGACAACGATGCGGTCGAGCTTCGGAACCATATTCACGTTCTTGTACTCGAACTTCTTGACCAGAGCAGGAATGACTTCTTTACGATAAGCTTCTTTCAAACGGTTCATTTCCTACTCCTTATAACTCGTCACCGGTCTTGTGACAGACACGGATACGTTTTCCATCCACATCTTTAAAGACAGCCTTGGTTACGGCATGGATCTTTTCATTGAAGATCATGACGTTCGATACATGGATCGGGGCTTCCTTGGTGACAATGCCACCTTGCGGATTGCGTTGATTCGCTTTCGTATGTTTCTTGATAAAGTTGACTTTCTCAACGATCACACGCTGGATTTTGGGGAAAGCCTTCAAAACCTTACCCTTCACACCTTTGTATGGACCGGAGATCACGACAACGTTATCACCTTTTTTGATTCTCATTTTTGTATTCATTTGTTCTCCTACAGTACTTCCGGTGCAAGTGAAATGATCTTGGTGAAGTGATGTTCTCTCAATTCACGGGCTACCGGTCCGAATATACGGGTACCTTTCGGTTCGCCCTTATCATCTATGATCACTGCAGCGTTGTCTTGGAAACGGATATAGGTTCCATCCTGACGACGTACTTCCTTGGAAGTGCGAACGATCACAGCTTTCTCGACTGTACCTTTCTTAACCTTACCACCGGGGGCAGCAGATTTGATGGCGATCACGATGATATCACCGATGGTCGCATACTTTCTGCGAGTTCCGCCCAAAACCTTAATACACATGGCTTTCTTGGCGCCGGAGTTGTCTGCGATATTCAACATTGATTGTACTTGAATCATCTCTCCGTCTCCTTATTTGCTGCGTTCAACGATTTTGGTGAGAATCCAGCGCTTGCTATGACTGATGGGGCTGTGTTCTTCAATCAGAACCACATCGCCTATCTTCGCTTCATTCTCTTCATCGTGAGCCATGAATTTTTTATGGCGTCTAACTGTCTTTTTATACAAGGGATGAATGAACTGACGTTCGACACGAACGACAACAGTCTTATCCATTTTGTCGCTGACGACAATTCCCTGTTTGGTTAGTTTTCTACCTTCAGCCATGGTTAACCTCTTGCCTTCGTTTTTTCAGTGATGATAGTCTTGATCCTGGCAATTTCTTTTCTGGCGAGACGGAGACGTGCAGGGTTATCGAGCAGGTTCTTAGCCTTCTGGAAGCGAAGATTGAAAAGCTCGGTCTGATGCTCCTCTATTTTGCGGGTCAATTCATCAACGGTCAGTTCACGTAATTCCTGAGCCTTCATATCTCAACTCCTTCACGTGCTATCATCTTCGTTTTGATGGGAAGTTTGTGACTTGCCAAGCGCATGGCTTCCTTCGCCAGGCTCAGGTCAACTCCTTCAATCTCGAAAAGGATACGACCCGGCTTGATCACCGCTACCCAGTATTCAGGTGCGCCTTTACCTTTTCCCATACGGGTTTCGGCTGGCTTCTGAGTCACTGGCTTATCGGGGAATACACGAATCCATACCTTTCCCACTCTTTTCATATGACGAGTGATGGCAATACGTGCTGCTTCGATTTGGCGACTGGAAAGCCAGCAATCTTCGAGAGCGATCAAACCATAATCGCCGAAATTGATCTCGCTTCCTCTGTATGCCAAACCGGTGCGACGACCGCGCATCTGTTTTCTATATTTGATCTTTTTTGGTGCTAACATGCTTCCGCTCCTTAATCCAAGATATCGCCCTTGTAGATCCATACCTTGATGCCGATGACACCATATGTGGTATTAGCTTCTACTAAGGCATAGTCAATGTCGGCACGAAGCGTATGAAGCGGGGTACGTCCCTGCTTATAACGTTCCGTACGGGCGATTTCAGCACCACCCAAACGTCCGGATACCTGGACTTTCACACCCAGGGCACCGTCACGCATTACGTTACGAATCGCTGACTTCATGGCACGACGGAAGGAAACGCGTTCTTCCAACTGACGGGAAATATCTCTACCAACCAGGTGTGCATTCAGATACTGTTTTTCCACTTCCTGAATGTTGATGAAGACCGTGATTGGAGCCTTGCGATCCTTATTGATAAGCACGTTCAATTCATTACGCAGTGATTCGATCTCAGAACCTTTTTTACCGATGACCTGTCCCGGACGGGCTGTATACAGGTCAATCGTGATGGAGTTTGTCTTACGGGAAATAACGACCTTGGCGATCATCTGTTCTTTGAGACGCTTCATCAGGTAATTGCGTATCTTCATATCTTCGTGCAGATTCGCTACATAGGCTGCGCCATTGGCAAACCATATAGAATCAGTCTGTTTATTTACACCAATGCGGTATAGAATTGGATGAATCTTTTGTCCCAAGCGCTCCTCCTATTCCTTTTCCTTGAGTTCGAGGGTGATGTGGCATGTCCGGCGACGTATCAGGTATGCACGTCCCTGCGCCCGAGGCATGTATCTTTTCATGATTGGACCTTCATCAGCGAATGCCTTGTCAACGATCATTTCTTTTTCCGTGATTTTCGGATTCTTGAACGTTGCATTGGCAAATGCAGAATTCAATAATTTTCCGATGCTTCCTGCAGCGCGCTTTGTAGTGAAGCGCAAAATGTGCTTCGCATCTTCGACATTTTTGCCGCGGATATTATCCAGAACTAAACGCGCTTTCCTGGCAGAACCACGGGAATGTTTCAATATTGCTTTTGCTTCCATTCTTTAACTCCTTGTTCTACCTATTTGGTTTTTTTCTTCTTTTCTTTGTGACCGCGGTATGTTCTGGTAGGTGAGAATTCACCGAGTTTATGACCGACCATATTTTCCGTGACATACACCGGTACGAACTTGTGTCCGTTATGAACGGCAAAGGTATGACCGATGAAATCAGGAAGGATTACGGAACGGCGTGACCAAGTCTTTACGACCGACTTCTTGTTGTCGAGATTGAGAACTTCAACTTTCTTGAGAAGGTGGTCGTCTACAAATGGGCCTTTCTTAATCGATCTTGACATTTCCTATTCCTCCTTCTCTAACTCTTTCTCGATTTGATTATGTACTTGTTGGAGTACTTCTTCTTCGAACGAGTCTTACCACCCTTGGCAAGTTTGCCCCAAGGTGAAACGGGATGACGTCCGCCCGAAGTCTTACCTTCACCACCACCCATCGGGTGATCAACGGGATTCATCACAACACCACGAACGGTGGGACGGATACCCTTCCAACGATTGCGTCCTGCTTTACCGATCTTGATCAGGTTGTGCTCAATGTTGCCAACCTGTCCCATCGTGGCATAGCATTCCTTGCGGACTAAATGCACATCATTGGACGGCATTTTCACATGTACATAGTTCCCGTCTTTTGCCACAACCTGACCGTATGTACCGGCTGAACGGGCAATCTGTCCGCCCTTTCCGGGTTTCAGTTCGATATTGTGTACGACGGAACCGAGTGGGATACGTTCCAGCGGCAATGCATTACCAACCATGATCTCAGCTTCAGGTCCGGCAAGGATCATTACACCGACTTTCAAGCCATCGGGTGCCAGAATGTAGCGCTTTTCTCCATCAACGTAATGGAGCAATGCGATACGTGCTGAACGATTGGGATCATATTCAATGGCAGCGACTTTCGCTGGTATACTTCGCTTGTTGCGTTTGAAATCAATAATACGGTAATGACGCTTGTTACCTCCACCGATATGACGAGTGGTGATGCGTCCCTGATTATTACGTCCGCCTGTCTTGCTCATTGGCTTGAGAAGGGACTTCTCAGGTTCGGTCTTCGTAATCTCATCGAAGGTATAACCGGTCTTGAACCGCATTGTCGGAGTAATTGGCTTATATTTTTTAATTCCCATGATAACTCCTTATACCTCGAAATCAGCGATCTTATCGCCATCTTTCAAAGTAACAATTGCTTTTTTCCAATCAGGTCTTCTGCCTTCGTATTTACCAAGACGTTTTGGTTTACCTTTCATACGGATTGTATTCACGCTGATCACATTCACTGAGAAGATATGTTCGATTGCCTTCTTGATCTCGATCTTGTTGGCATTCAAACTTACGCGGAATGAATAGCAGTTTGTCTCGTGCATCATGCGGCTGGTCTTCTCGGTGAGCAGCGGAGCTACGATTATTTCTCTCGGATGTATTGTCATGCGAATACCTCCTCAACTTTTTTCAGAGCGGATTCTGTCAGGATGAGATATTTGCAATTCAGGACTTCATACGCATACAAACCTTCGGCACGATCAAGGTGAACCTTCTCGAGGTTGCGGAAGGAGTTCACGACAGGGATACTGTGCCCTGTTGTCACGATCAGTGTGCGACCGGGAACTTCAATCATCTTGCCGAGGATATTCTTTGCATCCTGTGTGTTTGGCTTGCTGAACTGAAAATCTTCAACGACCATTACCTGACCGTTCTTCGCGCGTTCAGTCAAAGCTATCTTCAGAGCCAGTCTCTTCTTCTTCTTGGGAATGGGACGATACCAATCTTTTGGATCAATACCGAAGGCATGTCCGCCACCGACACGAATGGGGGTGCGACGCATACCGACACGAGCATTACCGGTTCCCTTCTGGCGGAACAACTTGCGGTTGCTGCCGGATACGAGGGCTCGGTTCTGCTTCATCACGGTGCCATGACGCTGATTGGCATTGTACATCTTGATGACTTCATAAAGGACGGTTTTCGGATTGGCGGTTTCCACTTCGAATAAGCCCGAAGGAAGAGCCACTTTACCGACTTGCTCGCCTTGAGATGAATATTTAATTGCTTCTACCATTATACTCTCCCCGTTACTTCTCTTTACGCAAGACCACTAAAGCGTTCCGATGCCCGGGTACTGCACCGCGAACCATGATCAGGCTGTTTTCTTCATCGACTTTCACGATTTGCAGGTTCTTGATCGTTACACGTGAATTCCCGTGCTGTCCTGCCATCTTCATACCCTTCAGCACACGGGCAGGTGTAGCACACATACCAATGGAACCGGGTCCACGGAATGATTCATGGGAACCATGTGTTTGGATGAATCCGCTAAAGTGATGACGCTTCATAACGCCAGTGAATCCACGACCCTTGGAAGTACCAATCACGTCGATGATCTCATGTGGTGTAAAAATATTCACTGTGACCGTTTCGCCGGTATCGATATCAGAAATGTCTTCCAAACGGAATTCACGAACATAACGATACGGTGTGGTCTGGAATTTCTTAAAATGACCGAGAAGAGGTTTTGTCACTCTGTGTTCAGCCCTTTCTTCAAAACCAAGCTGCACTGCATTGTAGCCATCAGTCTCAATACTCTTGATCTGGATGACTTTGCAGGGACCTGCCTTGATCAGGGTTACAGGAATGACTTTACCGTCTTTATCAAAGGTCTGTGTCATACCAATTTTCTTTCCGATTAATCCTATCATGTCTAACTCCTCACATTCGCCTTGATCTCGACATGAACACCGGCTGGAAGACTGAGCTTCTTGAGCGCGGTTGTCGTTTGCGGAGTTGGATTGACGATATCAATCAGTCTTTTGTGTACAAGCATCTGGAACTGATCCATGGACTTCTTATCCACGTGAGGTGAACGAAGAACGGTATATACGGTCCTGTCCGTTGGCAATGGGATAGGACCCACAACCTTGGCACCCGTGTTCTTCGTGCTTTTAATGATCTCTTGCACCGACTGATCAAGCAAGCGATGATCATAAGCTTTCAGTTTGATTCTGATGCGATTGTCGTTTGTGTTACTCACCGACACCTCCACCTTATAATAAAATAAACGACTGAACGCATGACTTTCCCAATAATGAAGACTGGATATAGCAATTACGTTCGGTGTCTTTTGTAAATACAATGGTTTTGTAAAAATGGAATTTCATTTGAAAAGATGCTGCTTCCGGTAGCGCTATCCCGCTATCTCCGACAGCGCAATACTTCCCATGAAGTTTGCGTTGCGACATGGTTCCTCCTAAAGAACTATAAGCCCTGCCTTGGTGGGCTTGTGCTCGTGTCTCAATGACACGTGATAATATTATGAGTGCTCAAATTCTCTAACTGCTGGAATCATGTCAAATTATTTTTCAATTAATTGATTTATTACAGGTAAGAATACCTCTTGTGTTTAAGCCGTATCAATTCCATTCTTACTTTACATTCGAAAGAATTATCGTATTCCCGTCTTTCAGGAACGTAATCTGGAGATTTTCGGTAACCATCACAAAAATCATATTGTCTAACTTCAACTCCTCCTGGTACAAATCTCCCTCCATAAAATGGAAAAACCTTGATGGGGTTATGCTTCCCTAATAGAAGTTGATATTTAAAAGTTACCTGACGATGGTTGGCATCAAGTATGGAATGATGTTCATTGGCATATTCTATGGAATCACCCGCGTCAAATACACCTGTAGTGTCCCGGTGTTCTATTACAATCCGTTCACCAGCTTTATATAGTGAATCAGATGTATTGAGTTTAAAAGTGATACGAATCATGAATCTTCTTCTGGCTTGGTATGAAGGATCAAGTAAATAAGCGAACAACGATTCTGTTGATTTGATTTCTGATGACTCACATTCAACAATCAGTGGATATTTGCGCTTGTTATAATCACTCGGAGCAACATCACCCATAAAAGGGTTACTCCAATCAATGCTAACTTTTGTTTGATGACTAACGTGAAACGGTATTAAATCATTAATAGGAATCCTGGTATATGTATTTGGAGATAGAGATTCAGGAGCAGTGGTAAATATGTACTTTTCCAAAAATCTATCGATATGCTCATCCCAATAATCGGTATTTTGTATAAATTCGTTTACTACACCATTGCGCTTGGGATGTGTAGGATCGAATGCATAATATAGAATGAAACTGGAAAGTGTACCAAGAAGAAGAAAGAGAAAAATTAATCCTGTTAGAACATAATGCTTTTTCATTGGGCTCCGTTTACAAATATTTACCATCTATTAAAATAAGATCATTTTTACTGTTTTCATTCGATTTCCCCTCCGTATCTGCGCAAAATATAATCCTGAACTTAGTTTGGTTTGATGTGAATCGACACATATTAAAAATTTTGTACTAGTAATTAATGATTTAGACCCTTGTAAAGATATAAATTATTATACATGGTTCTTGACAGATGATGTATTCCAATTTTACATCTTTTTTTGACTTGTGATTGCCCAGACTCATGTGTCGTATTATATTGCCAGATAGATAAGGATAAAACATGAAAAGAATATTCTGCCTTACTCTACTCCTTTGGATTACCGTATCGCTTCTAGCCTGGGATGGGTCAATTGGATTCATTCCCAAAGCAAAAGCTGTATTTGAGGATGGTCATTCTTTGGAAGGCTATTTTGATTTGAACATTTATGGAGAATACAGGGAAGCTATAGCCCTAATGGAACCTGTGTTTGAGCGTATTAGAGAAGGGAAGTTACCTTCCAACGAAGATATTCGGAGCTATTTCGATACAAAAGATCCAAAACAAAGACGTCATACCGTGACTTACGCACCGCGTTCGGTGAGTATTAATGGTAATGCTTTTGTCATTGAAGAGGAAGAAGAGCAGCTTGATTTCGATAAGATCAAACATTTCTATATTATCGGTCCAGACTTGTTTGAATATTATGTGCAAACAGTGAGTCTTGCTAATTACGAACTATTCCAAAAATCCGATCTTCTGGTTTTCACAGATTCCGGTATTGCCGGGCGCTTTAATCCCAATTTACCGAAAAATGAATTCTACTTTTATGCTTCACTCTACAGCTGTAAGCAGACTGGAAGCACAAACCTACAAATCATATCCAGATATTTCGATTTAGAAAGCGAGAATAAATTATTGGATAGCTTAACTACCATGGCAGGAAAATTGGATGTTCGTGATGTACCGATTGTCATGGCTGCTTTGGGTGAAGTCAAGAATGAGATGCAGAGTTGGCTACCTTTGCTTGCTTCATCACAATTGATAAGAAAGGAAGACACCCCCCCATTACAACAGGAGTTAATGAGTGCCATTGAAAACTGTACTTTGCTGCAGCGGTTCTGGAATCAATCAATACAAAATGGACGAATTGACATGAATCAATTGCCCTTGAAATTACATCAATTGGTAGCTGATTATAACTACCATAGCACCAACGAGGAGATGGCAGATGTGTTCAGGTTCGTTATGACTCGAATCATTCAATTACCTCATTACCAGGACTGGAATAACCTGGATGATGCTTTACATGAAAAGGGAATCGTTGTAGTCGAAATTGTTTGGGATTAAGGGAGAGTTTAATCTATTCTTTTGAAATTCAATTATATTCGAATCCTTTGCAAAAATCAAACTCATCCGGCATATGACCCCCCATCACTCCGTGATCCGTCCCCCCTCCTCAATGGGGGTTTCAACCTTCCCTTTATCCAAAAGGAAGGAAATCTGCCACTTTTAACTTTTAATTTTTAACTTTTAACTATCCAAGGAATTGTCCCCGCCCCTTTACTTACCGTTCCTGCAATTGATGACACAGGAGCAAAAGGAATGATACAGTTGGCAGATTCCACCGAATAAGCAGAAAATACCCCAAAATAAAGGTCTGAAAATGATGCCTGTAAAAGTCGGAGAACTCTGTGGCAGCAGATATAATCCCCAGGTAATCAAATATGCGCCGATCACCATGCAGCTATGTCCAAATATGATGGCAGCAGTCTTGTTCTGTTTCCAGCCCAGATATATGAGTGCCAGACCGATAACGCCAGATGGACTGACTACAGAATTGTTATTCAAGAACATAAGCACACAGAAAATAACCAGTACGACTCCTAAAGCCATTGAAATATAACTGTGTTTTCTCATAATATCACCCCTTAGATAGTTGCTGAATTATACGTTTCTATATCGCATGAGTACGAAGTTCGAAGAAAGAAATCATAAGATTGGAATCTTATGCCACACGGGTCTGCTGCTGCAAACCACTACATCAAACTCATCAGGCACATGACCCCCCATCACTCCGTGATCCATCCCCCCTCCTCAAGGGGGGTGTCGTCTTCCCTTTATCCAAAGGGAAGGAATTCTGCTACTTTTTTACTTTTAATTTTTAACTTTTAATTCTCTTTTCCGCCGTTGCATCGCTTAAACAGCGACCTATCCACCTTTTAAACAAAGTCGCTGCTCTGCCACTTTTAACTTTTAATTTTTAACTTTTAATTCTATTATCCCTGCGGGATTAAGTAGTTTCCATTAATGGTGTAATCACCTCTACATTATCCTGAAATAAAACAATGAATGTTATTTCGGGTAGAGAATCCGGCTCTGTTTCTATGCTGAAACAGCCATTTTTACTATATCTGATTCCATTTGAATCAATTGGTTTCTTGGAAATTATCTTTCCTTGGTATATGCAGAAAATACAGGTTTCGCTCCATAAGTCACATTCTGATGTATATTGGAAAGTATGATTCTTCCCCTCGCTTGCGATGAGCTTGATCCGGGTAAATTTGTTGTACGTCGATGATGGTGAAAAATTATCTAATTCTTCTTTCCATCTTTGATCGATAGCCGTAATCGATGTATGATAGAAAGACTCAAAATATTCCGTTATCGAAGGCGTTTCTGTTTGTGAAAGCCATGCTCGGAAGAAATCCTTCGCCTTTTGAGATGGATAAAGCGAATCCAGATAATTCATGAATGCGCAGGCATAATCATAGGTGGGAATCTTACCTTCCTGAAATGAAAGAACTTCCCACTTTTCCATAATTTCCAGAGTCGTATGATTCGTATATTTATGTATCAGGTAAGCGCTGTTGCTGAATTTTGTATAAAACGAATCCTTCTCAGTAAGGAAAGAATATGAATTCTGTACAGCCAAGCCTTCATCGAAGAACTTATAAATACCGAATATTTCCTTGCTTATCTCTACTTTCTGATAGGTTCCCTGAACCAAATGTATCAATTCATGCGGGACAGAAGTCGAAAATATCTTTTTCTCATATTCAGTACCCTGGTAATGTCCAATCATGAGAAAAGCACAATTCAGCAGCTTATTGTAGGGAGAAGAACCTTTTCCACGCAAAAGGAACACATGCGGTTTTGGGAAAAACTGCGGGAATTCCTTCCCTATCATTTCTGCCAACCCGGATGTCAGAAACCTGCATACATCAATATCAGCCTGATCGTCTGCTTGGATCGTGACATATTCGGAATCGTCCAATGTGATGAGCTTGTTGATTGGTTTGAAATCAAGTTCCAGTGATGTTTCTGACACATCAATAAGAGATCGTTCCTCCATGATTTGATTATAAGTATCAAGGTGGTTCGAAAAGAGACTAATTGCCATAATAAGGTACAAATATGAAGGAATATGCTCTTTGATATTATCAGTCTTCATCATGTCCCTTAATTTTGTGATCACATAGTCGGACAGACTTGTAAATTTGCACAGATAGAATATGTTATATGTTTCAAGCTTTTCCGGATCGTGCAACAGCATATCAGCATATATTTCATTCAGCATCTTATAATGTAATAGGGGATTTGCTTCCAATGATTTTAACTGGTCATACATATAAACCTCCTCGGGAAGGATAAGTTGTTCTTATCTCTCCTGTCACACCGTGACATTTTCCCTTTATTTCTTCAAGCTCAGCACAGCGCTCTATTTCCCCTCTTTTTCCAAGAGAGGGGCAAGGGGTGAGTTGCAGTAAGATCGGAATCTTACTCCACATTGGGTCTGCTGACGCGAAGCCCTACAAATCTTCAATCTTCACTCTTCAATCTTAAATTTCTTCCGTCTTTGCATCGCTTGAACAGCGACCTATCCACCTTTTAAACAAAGGCGTTGCTCTGCCACTTTTAACTTTTAATTTTTAACTTTTAACTCGGCTAAGCGTCGCTTAGCCGAAGAACTGCCCCAGCCTGTCCCTTTCGTACCTGGGAATGATATGGAAGTGACAGTGCATGATGCTCTGCCCCGCCACCAAGCCTACATTCGAGCCAATATTATAGCCATCCGGCATGAACTTGCCATCCAAGTATGACTTTACCTGCTGCATGATCAGCAGGAAATCCGGAAGTTCTGCATCCGTCATTTCGAAGATGGAGGAAAAATGCCTTCTCGGAATGATGAGCGTATGTCCTTCCTGCTTTGGGTATTTGTCGAGTATGGCGATGAAATTGTCGTTTTCGATGATGATCCTATCTTTCGGTACGTTGCAGAACAGACAGTTGTTTTCCATGTTTTCCCCTTGTTGCTTGTATCTTACATAGAAAAGAAATTATAAATTATAAGGTCAAGATATTAATTATCACAATATTTAAATCATAACAATCATATATTATTGGAGTTTTATTATCCCACCTATGAGATTTACGGTATAAATACGGTATCATTACGGTAGCATTACGGTAAATTACCGTATTGGTACCGTAATGGTACTGTATTAGTATAGTATTGTTTTGTGGGTATTGCCTGTGAAATAAGAGCAATGCGATTCGAAAAATATTTAAGCATGTGGCTGATAGTTAGTTTGTGAAAAATGGCTATAGATTGCGTTCCAAAAGACAACCGATCTGATGAAAGTTGTTTTTTATTGATATTCAATCTAATGAAGAGTCGCTAACAAAAAGCCTGCCCGAAATTCAACATAGTTGATAATAATGCTCGAATTACCATTTAAACCACATTGCAATCCCAGATGCTTATTCAATACCCAAATGAGAGAATAAGAACACTGGGCTGTAGGTAATATCCTGTTGAAATTATAAAATTTAACTCCGATTGATACTGCAGGCCTTATCTTTCGCTCCCCCCTGACCTTCGTCCAACAAAATCCAATGCCTTCTCCATGAGGGTCAAAATCAGAAGTATGAAGTTTTGTATACTCAAAAGTATAAATATTTGTGGAATCCTGTAATGAGTAAGCATAATTATCTGTATAAAATCCACTTTCGAGGGGGTAAGAAAAAAACATGGCACTACTGATTCCCTTATTATAGGAAACAAATTGTCGCGATTCTCCAAACAAGTATGTATTAATAAGAAGAATTAAAATCAATATGGATGGTTTCATACACTTCTGAATGTCCATGTTCCGTCATTCTCCCTACTTTTAAATTTTAGCCAGCATCGCAGTGAATATCCGTGATTAATCTTAGCACTAAATATTCATATTAATAATGAATCGAAAAGTCAAATTATATTTTTTATGATCAGTATATTTTAGAATCCAGTGATTTTTGTATTATGCAATCAAAATATTCCTTTACAAGCATAATATAAGAAGAAAATTATTGCATCTTTACTTGGAGGAACCATGAAACTTCTTGAGCAACATTTGGAAAGTTTACTTGCAGAACTCTGCGAATATGAAAATCTGGAAGATAATTTACGAAAACTCGTGCATAGCATGGACGATGTCTTTGAGTTTCAGAGTATGGGTATATATCTCAAAGATCCCATTTCCAACCAATTCAAGTTCAAGACGGGACGTCATCTGAGTCAGTATTTCATGCAATCCGTCGATTATGGGATGGGAGATGACATCATTCAGGAGCTGTACCAGGGGAAGATTGTCCAATGCAAGGAAAACAAGAAATATAAATTTGAATTCGATTATGTCGATCTTATCGTTGTCCCATTGGTTTATCGCTGTGATTTCCAGGGATTCATGTTCATGGATGCCAGTGAAATCCCCTTCAATGAAGAAGAAATAACCATGTACCAGATGTATGCCCATTTATGCAGTTTGCTGATCCGCATCTTTTCCCAGGAGCATGCATTGGTACTTTCCTCTCTTGAAATTGATCCTGTGACGCACCTGTATGTACTGGATGCTTTCCTGAAACACGGTTCACGCTTATTCGATCAGATGCAGCGTTATCATCACGAACTGCATTATGTTGCAGTAACGATTCATGATTTCAGTGATCTTGTTCAGAACATGGGGAAGGAAAAAGGCAGGGAATTAAGGCATAAAGTTGGTACAACCCTCATCTCTCAATTAAGAAAATCCGATCTTATCGGGGATTCAGGTCCTGACTCGGGAGCGATCCTATTACCAGAGACGCCAACCGAACATGTGCTGCTGGTCGTGAATCGATTGAACGATATGATCTCATCGTTCCCTGAATTGAAGCAACATAAGGTTTGCTGGGGAATTGCGCGCATGACGAAGTCTTCCATGACAATCTCCGATCTGAAGTTCAAAGCCGAATCGGCTCTACAGAATGGAGTCAAGACTTCCAGCGAATGCATCTTTATCGAAAAGGATAGAGAACTACTGTAGTTTTCTGGCAACAAGATCCACTAGATTGATCATGTATTCGTGATCAGGATACAGGACGGTAGAAGCACTACCATAACTGACCCAGTTTCCATCACTCATCTTGAGCTGGAAAGTATAATAAAACTGATAATCCGGTTCTGCAGCGTCCAATGGTGCAAAGAATTCCTGACCGGTCTGGATGGAATCAGGCAGGATGATTTCCTTGGTCACTTCATTGAATGTAGAAAAATGCTTCGTGCATGTCATCTTGATCACTGATTGATAACTCAAATTCTTTACTTTCACGGCAGCAATGATCGGTGCACAATAAATTCTTGTCGTCTCCCCGGAATGAATATTTACATGCGTATCTTTCACATAAATTGCTTCATTGCCATCCCACAGTCGAATCATCCAAGTTTCTCCATAAATCTCCAACGGGATTTTTTTGACTCGAACACCGGTAAGCCAGGTCTGTGTTCCAGTTTCGACTTCCACGGACTTTGATTCGTGAGCGGGGACTGTATAGTTAATTCCTTCAATCGAAAAATAAACATTATATGAGGTTTGATTCACTACTTCCAAATAACCGGATGAATTGCATGCTGTCAGAAATAGCATTACAAACATACCGCAAGCCAATAGAAGTTTGCTCACTCTTCCTCCTTTTTGTTACATGCCTCTATAGAAGATAAAGCATGAAAACGTCCAAATTGGGCAAGGAAAATTCAGGGAACAGGGAACAGGGGCAGAAAGTTAAAAGTTAAAAATTAAAAGTTAAAAGTTGCAGAATTCCTTCCCTTTGGATAAAGGGAAGGCGACACCCCCCTTGAGGAGGGGGGATGGATCACGGAGTGATGGGGGGTCATGTGACGGATAAGTTTGATGTAGGGGACCGCGTCAGCAGACCTTTGTGGCATAAGATTCCAATCCTATTGTCTGTGAAGTACCGTCCTACGGATTCATATCCATTTTCTGCATACCCAGGAATGAATTTCTGGACTAAGTTATGTCGTCCTTCGGACTAATTTAAAGATTCAAGTGGATAGACACATGGGCCTATCCCTACATATCTGAAAATCTTCCATCTTCATTCTTAAATCTTAAATGTGCAAGCTCCGGACTATTTCCTATTTCCTAATACCTATTTCCTTCCGCTCTGAGCTTCTCACTGTTCCCTGTTCCCTGTTCCTTGAAATCATTTGACATTTATGCCAAATGATTTATTCATGTATGTAGTTCTTTGAAAATAACATATGGGGGTGACCTGGTTTCGACAGGGAATAGAGGGACCAGGGATGCATGCCGGGGATGTCATCTTACCCGTTAACAATGGTGATAAACATATAACTGCAAACGATAACTACGCTTTAGCAGCTTAACCTGCTAACGTTTGCCGCTGCCTTCGCTGTCTGGTAGCGGGTCAAACGGCATATCGACAGCTAAGCGGGTGGTAAGCCTGTACCATTTGCCGACAATTCAACAGGCTGGCGGATCGGACGTTCTGATTGTCTGATTTCCGGTCCGTGAGACTTGCAGACAACTAAGCATGTAGATTCCTTGATTTGTCATTCTTTGGACGCGGGTTCGATTCCCGCCACCTCCACCATGCAGAAAGTTAAAAATTAAAAGTTAAAAATGTAGGGGGCCGCGTCAGCAGACCCGCGGTGGTGTAAGATAGTAGAGCAGGACTCGGATCCTGCTGAATTGCTGACACCATGCATCAGGAGGAAATTTGGATAAAAAAGCAATTGTAAATCTAACAAACAAAGTATCCGTTATTACTAGTTTTCTATTGCTGTATTGGGTGTTTATCTTTTCCGTTTCAAGCATATTTGGTTTTCAAGTTGTACAAGAAAAACTAACAGCGTCGTTCATGACTTCTATTCTGAGTATTTTAGTTCTATTAATCGGTGCCATTATAGTAAATATAATGTTCAATCTTACGATCATATCTGAGAAGATTGGAAAGTCACAACCAGTTCTTACAGAACCAGAAAAAGTAACAAAGAAATCATTATTTTTCCTTTTTCTACTTTCCTTTCCCCTTATAGTTTTATTACTCTACTTCGGTGATTTGTATACAGCACATGCAAATGAACAGAACCTGATTAAATCAGCAAAATATCTCATAGAAAATAACGAAAAAGACTTGGATGTGTTAGCAGCCTATTCGTTTAATACCATTTATATTAAGAAAGCAGATCATATACTTGGTCTCCTTTCAAACCAAGATGATAATTTTCCATCATTAAGTGTCATCATTAAAGATCAAATTGAAGACAAACCCGTGTTCCTACAATTCGGTTCGCTACCTCGTGCCGTTAGTGATACTGTCCGACAAGACTATATGTTTTCATGCACACCAGAGGAAAGAAACTTCTTATTGCTGAGTTTTAGCAAGAAATCCGTAAAATATAGATTTAGTGCAAAAAATGATTATTATAAGCTTTTTTATCCAGTAAAGACTGAAAACGGTTACATAATGCTATATTTTACAGATCAGAAAAACTATGGGAGCGTTGGTTCATAAATACTCAGTTCCCCCAAGGAGTAATAATGAAAAAAGTTGTTCTTATATTACTTATCATTGCTCTGACTTCCATGGTCTTTTCAATTGAAATATAGAATATGAAACCAAAACCCAAAGTAGGTGTCGTTGTACTCTGTAAGAAGATCACACCTTTTAAGCAGACCGTATTGGATTCACTTGCAGTTGATTACAAACTTGCCATGCTTCATCCCAAGAAAGCTTCTGATATTAACATAAAAGACTATAAAGCCATTCTTGTTGTCGATGAACTCCAGGCGTGGACATGGTTTAATGGCAAGCTGAAGAAATTCTCCAAAGCCCTCGACCCGAAACATACTGTCTATTTCATCACATCAGGTGACCCTGACTGGAAATGGAAGAAGGAAGGAGTCAAGGCTGTTACTTCTGCTTCTGAACCAGCAAAGACAGGCAAGGTGATCAAAGAAATAAGGGAGAATCTTTAGATAGTAATCATAATTAAAAATGATATACTACAGCGATATCCTGTGAATGCAGATCGATCATTGAGCTTGTATTGAATGATGCAGAATTGTACTGGAATTCCCATTTACCTTTTTGATGCAGTTTGAGTCCCCAACCAGTGCAATTATCCATGTCAATATCACCAATCGTATTGCAACTGCCGAGACGGAAATAAAGAATATCCAATAAACCCATCTCCATCCCGTAACCATTTTTAGCAGAATTGTCTATAAATGCCAATTTACCGGATAAGAAGACTATAGACATAAAATGCGGACAATATGCAGTAAATGCTGTATTATCCTTTTCGATGAGCCTGATAGGTAGTCCCACGTACATTCCTGCACCGAACCGGTAATCTTGAGGCAGCGTTCTCGATACACCTGTAAATCCTTCATATTTATATTTGAAGTTGGAATTTGAGAGATTCGTCCCCGCCATACCAAATGTTCCCTGTAGTTCCAAGTTTTGTAAGTGAAAGTATTTGGCACCGTCAAATCTGAGAAGCAAACCTCCATTGATCTCGGTTGCATCGCCATGAATATGCTCATTATGAGAGCTAAAACTGTCTTCGCTGATCACATCAAGGTAGTATCTTGATGATAGGATATTTACAGAAATACCGACGCTTGCATCAAAACATTGTTCCGAAGCTTCGCTTTTCTTGTTCCATGCAAATTGGTAGGGATTGAATGCAAGGGATATTTCACTTACAGTATCATACATATACGGCTTATAATCACCCGAAGTGGACAGATTATAATCGAAGGTATTTCCAATTTTCCCATTATAATTCGGTAAGGGAACGGAAATTCCCAGACCATTCTTCGCAAAAGAACCGATGGCAACATTCTGATAGTATTTATTATACCCCATATTATCAGTGTAGTCATCTGCATATAAATCATGCATATAGCCAATACGAATACCTTCATGGAAAGCAACCAGTGCCGGATTGGACCATACATTCAGCGGATCACCTGACCAAATATTGGCAACTCCAGTAACATCACCAAGCGCCTTCGATGTACTGGATGGATTGACAGTAACTAAGGGAAAAGTAATTGTAGAGTCGAATATACCTGCAGACAGAAGAGAAATTGACATAAGAGCAATAATGATGATGACATATCTCATGATGTCCTCCAAATCCTGTAAAATTTTGAAAGTTAAAGTTCAATAATAAAAATGCATTGTCAAGCAATGATATATTTACCACAATGCTGATGACATTGATTGAAAGATCAAACTGATAATGATTGGTGAAGGTAACTCTATTTTACTCTCACAATCTTTTTTGTGATCATCTTATCACCAGAAACGACCCGCAGGAAGTAAATACCCTTCGCCTGCAGAAATATCCGTTGACCAAGAGGCAATTTTCTCATGAATGGCTTCAAATAGATAAGGGAATATAATGATTCGTAATAAGCAAATCAGCCTGGGACTTGGTATATTCGCCTCACTTTGCTGGGGTTTGAGCTTCATCTGGTATAAAACAGCTTATACCGGATTTGGTCCATTGTCAGTAGTGGTCTTACGCCTGACCATTACAACCATTCTCCTGGGGATAGTGGCTGTTGCGTCAGGATCACGAATCAATATTGCCAGGAAGGATTGGAAGTACTTCCTACTTCTTGCTCTATTCGAACCTTTTGCCTATTTCCTCGGGGAAAGCTTCGGTATGAAGTATGTCTCATCGACACTGGGAGCGCTCATCATTGCCACGATACCTCTATTCACTCCAATTCCTGCATATATCCTATACCGTGAAAAGGTTCAGCCTCTTGGTTTTCTTGGATTGGCACTTTCCATCTCCGGCGTAGGTCTTGTTGTCTGGCAGGGCGGATTCGATGTAGTAAGCTATTGGGGAATTCCACTCATGTTCGTTGCAGTTTTGTCCGCTGTATGCTACGGATTGGTGCTGAAGAGACTCAGTCATGTCTACAACAGTATAACAATTGTCAGAGTGCAAAGTGCATTTGGCATTATTCTATTTCTTCCGCTGTTCCTGCTATTTGAAGCAAAACACTTTCAAGTTCATGCGCCTGTTAATGCCTGGCTTGCCGTGTTTGCCTTGGGTATCTTTGCTTCCTGTGTTGCATATCTTTGCATCAGTATCGCCATTCGCAACCTGGGTGTAAACAAGACGAATCTGCTTGCCAACCTGATCCCGGTATTCACTGCCGTCATTGCATATGTGTTCCTTCATGAATCATTTGGACTGCCCAAGATCGCAGGGGGTATCATGGTGCTCACAGGAGTACTTCTGTTTGAATTCGGGTGGTTCAAACGCAGACCAAGCAAACAATGACAGCAAGTAATGAACTGGTACCAGATTTTTTAGCTGATTAGTATGAGCTTCAAAATTCCTTATTTAACCAATATTATTTTCTTTTCTAAGGTCAAGTTATCGGTCTTGATCCCAACAAAGTAAACTCCACTTGCTTTCGTAGCCTGGAATTGATGACTGTTGAACCATTGGAGATTTGTTGTCCCTTTTTCCAGAATGCCTGAATATAGCTCTTTGACGCATTGTCCCCTGATATTGAAGATAGAAATGACCACTTTCTGTTTCTTAGGATTATCTACCAGTATATTTACATCTCCGGCAAAAGGATTAGGGTAAATTGAGCAATGTAAAGCAGGTAAAGGAGTCACCGGATCATGAATGCCGGTATTCACAACGGTTGTATCTACATAATCGGTATTCGTATACCAGAAGCGATAGGTCAGGGAATGCCAGTTAGAAAAGAAAATATCCGTTACATCCATACTTGTTTCAAAAACCATATCACCATTAATGGATTCTCCCATATGAATGAAATCAAACTCATGAATTCCATCGAAAATCGCCTTCGCTTGTAATGGTATATCATCATTTTCATCTTGATACCGTATAGCAAGAAGACAACCAGGATAAGGGTCAGGAAGTACCGCTATGGGGGTTGGATCATAGATCACAGGGATTTGATTTATTACAGGTGTATATACTTCATTGACCGGATATATGACAGCACCTGGAGTTCTGTCAGCTTCGACGGTCCCGCCTGTAAGAGTGATTCTCTGTGTCATTGCCATAAACCCAAAGGACTGAGAATTCACATACCAATTGTTGAAATCAGGGTCGGCCAATAAATCAGACCACAGACAGGATAGAATCAGAATATTTGTTCCACTCGTAGTCTGAATCGTGATACCACCAATTCTGACCAAATCAGAAAGACCCGTACCCGTAATTTTATACAAACCCGGGCTGATAATTCCAGCCTGGGTAACCGTATACATAAGCCCAAAGACCGTCTGATTTGGGTCATGATTATTCGGTTCACTGAATACCCCTATATAGGAATAAAAAACAAAACCCTGGCTTGTTGGGAATCCTCCTCCATTATTTTCAATGGCAATATACAACCTGGATTCATCGAAGGAAATACGACTACTCACCAAATCCAGGAACGTATTGGTAAAAGCAGCATCACCGATTGGATCAGATACGCAGTGAGACAAATCATTACGAGAGGGAGCAGTTCCAGTGAATTTAACAGGTGCAAGATAAATGTCTCCATTGCTGTCTTCTACCCGGAATCCAATATTGATGGGATTCGAGTCGTTAAAAAGGACGTCTGCAGTGAATGCGGGAAGATAAGGTATGTCATGTGTCATTAAATCAGAAGCTGCAATAGCAGAGCCATCCTTGTAGAGGATTTGCCTCTCTGTTGTTAATGAATCATCAAGATTGCAGAAAACTTTAACGGAGCTTGTGTGATTGCCGGAAAGACCCAGATCCTGACTATGCATAAAACTTGACCAGAATGTAGATGCACAGAGAGGATAAAGAGCAAAAACGAGTAGGAATAAAAGGATAAATAGTTTTTTCATTTTTCCCCCTAATAACTGAATCCAAGTAGTAATGAATAGGTTTGATTTCGTAATGAGACCATCCCGTTATCAGAATAAGTTGGCAATAGAATTGGATTCCATCCTATTGTAAAGCGATATTCAGCAAAGAGTTGGTATCTGCACTTTTGATACATGACTTTTCCTCCATAGACAAAGGAATAATCAAATGTATCCATATTGGACATCATGCTGTGTGCAG
The DNA here is from genome assembly GCA_035402645.1 of Candidatus Cloacimonadota bacterium. Taxonomy (GTDB): domain Bacteria; phylum Cloacimonadota; class Cloacimonadia; order Cloacimonadales; family DAONDQ01; genus DAONDQ01. The sequence goes on from DAONDQ010000031.1 coordinate 25,243, forward strand.
TAATTGGGATGACTTCAAGGCTGTCACCAGTATTGAAGAGTACCCTACCTTTCAACGAATAATCAGAATATGTTTTCATTGATAATGCTGTTCCGAATGAACTTGCAATATCCCATTTCCCTGACTTGATTACAATCATATTCAATAGAATGGGTATTTCAATGTAATCCATCCGATAATCAACTGTTACGCTGACAGGTTCCCCTTTAACGCTGATCTTCTCTTTAGAACCCTTTTGAGAAAAGAGTACTTCCTGCTGAACAGAAAACCTATCTGTTACAGGAAAATTTATAAAAGCTCCCTCACATACTCCAGG
>DAONDQ010000032.1:0-25556 GCA_035402645.1 Candidatus Cloacimonadota bacterium
AGCTAACTTGAAATCATATTCTGTAAGGTCCTGCAAATTCGAGATGGTCCCTTCCCGAAGAATACCATCAACAGAGACCGATTGCCAGGTGGAAGCCGGTGCATCTGCAAGCTTATACATCAAATCGAAATGTGAAGGAGTTGTGCAGGATAACCAATGAAATGAAACCAATCCGGCATCAGTCTGGTGCATATTGACTGCAAATGGCATCGTTGGTTCATTTGGGTCGTAATCCATATCGAAATTACTGTTAATGAAATCGGTTGCGAACATTGATGATGCCTTTAAATCTTCAAAATCATATCCTTTAAAGATTGCCATATAAACATCAAAACTTCCATTTGGTGGGAGATAAAGGCTGTTGCTGTCCGGGTGAAATCCCATGGGTGATGTGAAAACGCTGTTCAAATATCTTGTGTCGCATGCAGTCGGTTGTTCATATGATTGATTGTCATCCTGTCGCAGGGAAACGTATTTGTTTGCATTGGGATTATGATTCATCATTAACCAGTATTTTTCGTTCGGCGTTTTATGCGGGGAAAACGAGTATGGTAATTGCATAGCATCATTATCATCCGGTCCATCCCCTAATTTCCAGTACCAACAAGTATGTAGTAGAATATCCTGATAATTGGGGATGACGAGTTTCGTTCCTATCAAAGCATTCGTTAAACCTGCATCACCATCATGATCACGTGAATATGCAAATTCGTAATTCTGCCCTGATATATAACCGGAAACGTCATCAGCGGCTCGATAAGAAGGCGACCATGATTGGGGTCCGCAGTCACAATCCATATAAATACCTGTGTTCAGATCAAACAAGGTGTCAACTGGACTGGTATTGATGATGGTGTACTTGATTACGATAAGATCACGATAATTCGAATAGGGCCAAGTATAGCTCTGCTGTTTAACAGCTATATGCAAAGGATAATGAATTGAACTCAAGTGATCTATTCCCAAATCCCGATCACCGGTAGTTCCAAACGGGCTATAGTCATAATAATAGCTTGTCAGTGTTTCGATGCCGGGTGTTATCTCGGGAATGGGTGATACGACGGAAAAACAATAACTTTCTGTCGGGTCTGGAAGTTCAAATGGCCTGGGAGAGGTCAGATGTAAGAAACTTTGAAAGACAGTATCCTGCGCATTGTATGTGCTGTATAGCTGAGACATATTTTCATGATTGCCTTCCAGTATATTATATGCAGGCAATAATTCATAGAGATTTTCATCTCCATCATAGCCAACGGTGACCAATGTATCCATAACAAGAGATTTCAAGGGTGTCCAAAGAGGATCATCCTGGGTAATGGTCATTGCGCTATCGGCTGGGGTGGCATGTGGTTCCTGCGCGAGCCAGTACAATACTTGTCCATCGCTGTTGCGGCGATGTTTTTTGGCTCCGATCCAAAGAGCTCCGATATTTAAATAATCGATACCGGAATTAGCCGGATATTCCAATGAGGGCCAAGAAGATTCTGTATTGGTATCAGATCCCAAGCAACCATAATTCGACACTCTTAATTGCATGTTTCCCACTTGATTATATACACTGGAGTCAAACGTTCTTTCATTATTGGAGGATTTCCCTGAAATGGCATGTAAAGTTGTGGAAAGAACGATCATCAGTGCAATTATGAATATTGAAGATACTTTCATTTCAATCACCTCTTCACATCTATTTGTTGCCAATCAGGCTTGGAATGAGTGTATTCAGCATTTGCTGTGTCTGTCCCTGGTCCATATAAGCCAGGGGAAATGTAAAAACAACGATCTTGGAATCATTCACATCAAATCGATACCCTACGTGTTTGGTTGACAGCATATCGTAGGAAGTTTGGTCCGGTGAATAATTATCTGTTCCCGGCGGTTTACAGCCATATTTATATAAAGGGATTCCCGAGGGTAAATCGTCAAAGTATGATACAGGGCCTAATCCATGACGAGATGTAATGAGGGCGTAAAAAGGTGTAGCAGTATTCAGGTTAATATCAGGATAGCCATTATATTCGTGAAAGGCTGATATGAACCAGGGTTTTTGGATAAAAGAATTGGCTGTTTGTACTTTGTGCATGTATGAAGTTAGATTTCCTATCCCGAAAATCTCCTGTGTGAACTGCGGATATGATTGGTTAATTATTAGGAAATCTTCATATAGATTCTGTCCTCCGCTAATCACCAATTTCCCACCATTACGAAGGAATATATAAAGAGCATCCAGATTACCTGGTAAGCTTGAACTAATATATCCTCCATCTGAGTGCCAGATGACGACTTTCCTGTTCAACAAGTTCGAAGGTGAAATCTTGGAGTGAAAACTGTCCATTGTTGGACTATTCAAATCAATTACATCCACGTTGCCATACTGGGTTGGAACCACATTTGAGTAGATTTGATCAACTGTAGCATCAGGACAGAACGAGGGAATATGAGGATCATCATCAACGATTAAAATCCCGTTTCTCTGTGAAACAGGTGTATAATTCACGAGGGTAAACAGGAAGACTGCCGGTGTAAGATCATGCTCTCCTTGAGAATCGACTGCTCTCACCTCGAAACGGTGTTGTGCTGAATTCAAACCGCTAATCCTGGCTTTCTGTAATCCTTCCTTAGCATGCACCCTTCTCCAGGAATATCCGTTTAAATCAGTGATGATCTGGGAATTTCCCAGTTCCGGTGAACTTGGAAAAGGTGCATTATCCAGTCTAAGATCATAATATAGAATTTGTGCAAAATACGGAGTATCTAATGAATCAAGGCATACTGATTGTTCATTATCGAATGGATAATTAGTCGTGTTGACAACACCTGAAGAAGATACACATCCGTACTGACCATGATATCCCCAGCACAAATTAATTTTCAAATCTGGTGAATTGACGGCAACATAGATATTTGATAGATTATCAAGAAAAAATGGTCTGTTATATCGTCCGGTGATCTGACTTGGAATAAATGTATAGAACATGGGTGGAAGATAGTTATCGACAATGGAATAGTGATATGTTCCTAAAGCACAGTTGCAGATATTATAAATTAAAGTTTGAGGTCTGTGCCCGCTTTGAGCATGGAACTTGATCGTATGGTGAGTGGCTTCTTCGACTCCTTGTCGTGTAACTACATAAACTTCAAATTGCGTCATCTCATTATCTGCATTTGGTGCTATCATGGGTTGGGTTGTTGCATTGAGATAAATCTCACGGATATCTTCACAATCGATCGAATTGTACCACTGACCGTATTCAAGGACATCACCGTTATTATTGACGCGATTGAGCCTATACATGAAGTGGTGGGCATACATGCCATCTACAGCAAGATTGGTTGTCTCATGCAGTGAAATATGGACTCCTGTCCCAATATTAAAACCGTCTTTGAATGGAGCAATTAGAGTTGTTTCCAGTATTCTGTCGGTACGGAAGGGAACTTCGATCATCGGTTGTTCAATCCCGTTCTTGATGCATTTCATCTGAACTTTGGCTATGATATGGGATATCCTGCCATTGGCAGTTCCGAAATCAAACGATAGGGAAGTCCTGTGACTCCATATAGAATGGCTCACAGAATCGATCAACCAACCGCTTGAATCTGCCTGAACTCCCTCGGGAAGGATATAGTCGGTTGTGATGATTTTCCAAGCATATAGCGCATCCTGGTCAGGTGCCTTGCAGGAGATTGTCTGTCTGAAACCCACATCATCACTGTTTGACACCGGAATTGTATCTCCGGTGAAAAGGATGGGAGAATCTGGAATTAGTTCGGGTTTCAAAATGTTCTTTGATTGGCAACTCAAGAGCACCAAGCATAATACGATGCAGAGGGTGAATATTCTCATAGACTCCTCCTGATGATTCATCAATATGTAAGTAGTAGATTACATATTATTGTCAAATAAAAATTTCACTTTTCATAAATGATGGGGAAGTCATGTGAAACCAATCGTAAAAATCATTTGACACGCCAGAGTTTTTGGTCTTCATACAATTTTGAGGTGAAATATGCGTGTATTAGCTTTTATCTGGGGCTTTTTTGCCATCAGTGGTTTCCTGTTTGGTTTGATACCATTCCTGGGTGCCTGGAACTGGGTGAATATTCCCTTTTCAATCGTTGGTTTGGTTATCGGGATCATCGGCTACGTAGATCATACCGGACGGCACAAGAACCTGGCTGCGGTAGGGATCGTCCTCTGTACGATTGCCATCGTACTCGGTTTCTTTCGCCTCATACTTGGCTTTGGCGTTCTGTAATACACATGCATCAACTGATACTTGATTTCTGCCAATACATGAAAGTGGAAGGGAAGTCATCCCACACAGTGATTGCATATCAGAAAGATCTCATGCAATTGGAGTCATTTCTCAAGAACTACTTTGAAGATGGGGACATCCGTCTCGATGACATCATTCCCCTGCAGTTGCGTGACTTCATGAGATACAGGCTCGAGGAAGGGGATACCAACCGAACGTTGGCAAGAAAGCTGATCGCAATCAACATGTTCTTCCGATATGGGATGAAGATGAAATTCTGTGAGAAAAACCCTGTGGCAAAGATGTCGATTCCCAAATTCGAGAAGAAACTACCGAAATTCTTCAATGAAGAAGATGCTGCAAAACTGGTGGAACTGCCTGATCCGACATCTGTCTTTGGCATCCGAAACCGGGCAATACTCGAATTGATCTATTCTTCCGGTTTACGTGCGAGTGAAGTCGCCACCACGAAAGTCAGTTGGCTTGATATGTCCAAACGCGTTCTTCTTGTTCACGGGAAAAGGAATAAGGCGCGAATCGTTCCAGTCGGGAAGCAAGCCATCGCAGCAATCCAAAGGTATTTGCAGGTAAGACCCAAACTGGCATCTGAATTCAGTGGAGATATCCTGTTCCTGACGAAAAGCGGGAAACCGTTTGATCAGGAAGAGATTTGGGCGGCATTATCCAAATACCTGACAGCAGTTGCTCAGCAAAAGGGATATTCACCTCATGTATTGAGGCATACGTTTGCCACGCATCTGTTGAAGCATGGGGCTGACCTGAGAGCGATACAGGAAATGCTTGGACATGAGAAGTTGACAACAACGGAAATCTATACGCATGTATCCCTCGAGGATGTGCAGAAGGCATATCATAAGGCACATCCCAGGGCAAAAGAACAAATTCAAAAAGAGATAAAGGAGAATGATGATGAAACTTGAAGGTAAAGTACTCGTTGCCCAAGGCGGAGGTCCGACTGCCGTAATCAATCAGTCGATGGTTGGGGTTGTTCTCGAATCCCGCAAGTTCACCCAGGTCACCAAAGTTTATGGAGCAATTCATGGGGTTGCTGGAATCCTGAATGAGGATTTCATGGATCTAACCCAGGAAACAACCCACAACCTGGAACAGGTGGCTGATACTCCTTCATCTGCTTTATTATCGACTCGCGCCAAACCTGATGATAAATACTGCATCGAGATGTTCAAGGTCATGAAGGCACATGATATCCGTTATTTCTTCTATATCGGCGGAAATGATTCATCAGATACAGTACGAATCGTCAATGAACAGGCAAAACTGGCTGATTATGAGTTTCGTGCGATACATATTCCCAAGACCATCGATAACGACCTTGTGTTGAATGATCATACCCCGGGCTACGGTTCTGCAGCGCGTTTTGTTGCACAGTCATTCATAGGTGCAAACCTGGATAATCGTGCTCTGCCGGGTGTGTATATAGGTGTTGTCATGGGAAGACATGCGGGCTTTCTTACGGCAGCAGCAGCACTTGCCCAGAAATACGAAGATGATGGTCCCCATTTGATCTATCTGCCGGAAAGGACATTCAATATCGATTCTTTCCTGAAAGACGTAAAGAATATGTATGACAGATATGGTCGCTGCGTCATCGCAGTCTCTGAAGGGATTACAGACGAGGATGGCGTTCCCATCATGGTCAAACTGACAAATTCGACAGAGAAGGATGCGCACGGTAATGTTCAGTTATCCGGTACTGGTGCGTTGGGTGATCTTCTTTCCAATCTGATCAGAGAAAGATTGAAGATCAACCGTGTTCGTTCTGATACTTTCGGTTATCTGCAGCGCTCATTTATTAACTGTGTATCCGATGTCGATCAGCATGAAGCTCGTGAAGTCGGTGAGAAAGCTGCGCATTATGCAATCTGGTATGATATGGACGGTTCCATTACGATTCAAAGAACCGGATTCTACGCTGTGAATTATGAAATTGCAGACCTTGCGGATATTGCCGGCAAGACTCGCCATATGCCTGATGAGTTTATCAACAGCAAAGCTAATGGCGTAACAGATGCCTTCAAATTCTACTGTAGACCTTTATTGGGTTCGGGTTTCCCAACAGCACATCGTCTTCGTGCCCCGATGGCATCCAAACTCTTATCCAACCTGTAAACGAGGATAAACAGATAATAAAAGAACTGAAGAAAGAACTATTCGACCAACTAAAACCCAGCGACTTGGAACTGATCAAGGAGATTGGCTCACTTGCGCTAAAGGAAGGCGTCAGGGTTTACCTGGTAGGCGGTTTTGTCCGTGACCTTTATCTTGGTCATCTTTCACCTGATATGGATTTTACTGTTGAAGGTGACGGAATTCTATTTGCAGAAAAGGTTGCAGCTCATTACCATACCAACTGTAAGGCATTTACGCGTTTTGGGACTGCCATCCTGCATATACCCGGACATCGGAAGATCGACTTCGTCTCTGCACGTGCTGAGAGTTATCCCCGTTCAGGAGCCTTACCGGAAGTGGTATTTGCCGATATTGGTTCTGACCTGACCCGTCGTGATTTTACCATTAATGCGCTTGCACTTTCGATCCAGGAAGATGATTTTGGGATGCTGTACGGCTTGGATGAAAGTCTCGATGACTTGAATCATGGCATTATTCGAGTCATACATTCAGGAAGTTTCAAAGACGACCCTACGCGAATACTGAGAGGAATCCGGTTTGAAAAGAGATTCGGTTATTCAATTGAGCCAGGCACTCTCGAATTAATGAAGCAGAGTATCGATGATGGCGATCTTCATATCATTTCAGTGGAGCGTATTCGCAATGAATTCGAACTTGCTTTCAAAGAGCAGAATCCTGAATTATTTTTTCAGCGTGCAGAACAACTTGGTATCATGAGCTCGATTTTCCCTGGGATGAAGATCCCTCCCAACATGGGGGCGAAGATACATACCTATCACGAAACGCATAGGGAATGGACATCACTCAAGATTCCACAGCATCTGTATCAGATATATTTTATCGTATTGTTCTCAAATTTCAGGTTTCCGGAAAATTTGAAATGTGCCAAGTTCCTGAAGCTGAAGTGGCTGAGCATCACTTATCGTGAATTCAACCATTTTGAGAGGCATATTCGGCAGAAAATTCTTCATACAGATCGTCTGGGTATTGTTTGGCGGGCACTGAAGGGTTTGCATCATCTGACACTTTATATGATCCTCTGCGAGGAGAGGAATCCGTATATCAAAAGTATGGTTGAAAAACTCCTGATGAAAGAACAGGCAATACGACCATTCCTTTCGGGAACTGATTTAATTGATATGGGAATCGAGGCTGGAAGAAGTGTCGGACGTATCCTCGATCGAATTTATATGGCAAGTTTGGAAGGTCATATCAGATCAATTGCCGACGAGAAGGTACTTGCCCTGAGTTTGTGGCAAAAGCATCTGGAAAACAGAAAGAAGGAATCTGCGACACAGGAAGATTAATTTTCAATACATATCTGCTTGACGAAATAGAAAGTGGAATAGTTCCTGTAACAAATACTTTCAGTAGGATAATTCGGGAGATAAAATGAGTAACCACATTTCCAGTTCAGCAAAGTTAGGTGCTGATGTTCAACTTGGCTTCAATGTCATCATTATGGATGATGTCGTCATTGGTGATAATTGCAGAATTGCAAACAATGTGATCATCTATGAAGGAAGCGTGATTGGCAATAATGTCAGGATTGACGATAATACGATCATTGGAAAGAAACCACTCAGTTCTCCACGAAGCATCTTCAAGGTTCCAACCGACCTGAAACCTGCCCTAGTTGGTGATATGTGCCAGATCGGTGCGAATGTCGTGATCTATGTTCAGTCCGTAATCGGGGAAAAGAACCTCGTCGCTGATATGGCTACCATTCGAGAGAATGTAGTCATAGGTGATTTGAATATTATCGGAAGGAATGTTACCATCGAGAACTTTGTCAAAATAGGGAGTCGAAACAAGTTCGAAACAAATTGTTATATCACAGCTTATTCGGAAATCGAGGATTATTGTTTTATTGCTCCTTGTGTAGCTACAAGCAATGATAATTATATGGCTCGCGATAAGGAGCGATTCAATCATTTCAAGGGCGTCACGATCAAAAGAGGTGGCAGGATTGGCGTTAATGCCACAATATTACCCGGAAAGGTTATTGGAGAGGACGCACAGGTCGCCGCAGGCGCGCTTGTCACAAAGGACATCACACCTGGGAAAGTGTGGATCGGGCAGCCAGCCAGGGAACTTCGTGATGTCGATGAACCACAGTTATTAGATAACAATCTGGATAAGTCATGACTTCTTTCAGGTTATTTCAAAGTAAGATGTAAAAAATGGAGAATGATAATATGAAAGCCCTGGTGATCATACCCACCTACAATGAAATTCGCAATGCACCTCGTATCGTGACTGAAGTCCTGAAGCAGGATTCGTGCATCGATGTACTCATTGTGGATGACAACTCACCTGATGGAACAGGAAAAGCCATTCGTGATATGCAAGTCAACCAGCCGAGAATCCATTTACTGGAGAGAACAGGAAAACTGGGACTTGGCTCTGCATACGTTGAAGGCTTTAAATATGGAATTTCCAATCATTATGACTATATATTTGAGATGGACGCTGATTTCTCACATGATCCCGCCATGCTTCCCGTGATGCTTGAAGCAATCCGTGATGCTGACTTGGTGATTGGTTCCCGCTATGTGAATGGTGTGAATGTGGTGAACTGGCCTATTATGAGGCTGTTCCTCAGTTATGGAGCCTCCAAGTATGTGCGGACCATTACCCGCATGCCAATCAAAGACCCGACTGGAGGATTTAAATGCTTCCGCCGTGAAGTCTTGGAAAGTATCGATCTGAATACGATTCTTTCCGATGGATATTCTTTCCAAATAGAAATGAATTACCGTACCTGGCTGAAGAAGTTCCGTATCAAGGAAATATCCATTATTTTTTATGAGAGAAGTGATGGGCAATCTAAAATGTCCAAACATATCATTTGGGAAGCCATCTACATGGTCTGGTGGCTGAGAATCAAAGCGATGCTACATCATTTTTGAGGTGCAAACGGAAAGCATTGAACATCTTACCATCGAAAAGATCGTAAATAAAGGCTACGGTATTGGATACTGGCAGAATCATACGGTATTTGTGTCTCATGCAATACCTGGGGATGAAGTATCTGTCCGTGTAATCGGTAAGAAGGGCAATTCACTCTTTGCCGAGATACAATCCTATCACAGGCAATCTCCCATAACGATTGAACCTTCTTGTGATGCATTCGGTAGTTGTGGAGGCTGTGACTGGCTCAATGTTCCGTATGAAGTGCAATTAGAATGGAAACAAAACATTGTAGCTGAGATTTATAATAGAATCTACCCCTCAGAACAAATCAGACAAATCATCGGTGCAAATCCTGACCGGAATTATCGAAACAAGGTCTTCATGCCCATTGGTGAAAAAGGTGATGAACCGATCATCGGGATGTATGCGAGGAAAAGCCATGAGGTTATTCCCCATGAACATTGCAGTTTACATCCCGCTTTTTTCGATGATATTTTTTCTCTCCTGCATTCGCATATTATAGCTGCCAATATTCCCATCTACAATGAGAAGAAGAACTCAGGTATATTGAAACATGTCGGGATACGTTACTCAGCATCCACTGGGGAAGTGATAGTGGTTCTTGTGACAAGAGGAAGGAAATTGCCTTTTGCAGAAGTACTCGTGAAGAACCTTCTGAAAGTGAATCCCAATATCGTGGGAGTTGTTCAGAATATCAAACCCGATGCGGGCAATCGAATTTTGGGTGATGAAGAGAAGATCCTGTATGGTGTTCCCTATATACGTGACAGGATCAAAGATACACAATTTCAGTTGAATTATCAGTCTTTCATGCAAATTCATCCGAACCAGGCTGAGAATCTGGTAACCTACCTCGATGAGATCATACCACCTGGAAAGAACGTTGTGGATGCTTTCAGCGGGATTGGTTTTCTCGGTCTATCCCTCGCTTCCAAATGTAATTGGGTTTACTTGATAGAATCCAATGAATATGCGGTTGAAGATACAAAACAGAATGCAAGACTGAATGAAATGAATAATATCACCTGTATTTCGGGGAAAGTGGAAGATGAATTACCTCAACTTGTTACCTCCCATAGCCTGGATACAATGATATTCGATCCGCCCAGAAAAGGGCTGGAACCCGCAGTGATACCTGTCATTGCCAGTGTAGGTATTCCCCGGATCATCTATGTTAGCTGCAATCCCTCTACGCAATACAGAGACATTGTATCTTTCATGGAACATGGATACGTAATTAAGGAAATTCAACCCTTCGACTTGTTCCCTCAGACTTGGCATGTTGAGAATGTAGTGACTTTGGAGAGACAGGGATGAGGCGAGTTATCAATCTTCTTCTGCTGACCGCGCTACTGATACTGATTAATTCATGTGACATCTCGAAACCGAAGGAAGTGAACAAAGCCGAATTAGAACAGATCATCAATCAGATGCAGACTGATTTCCGGAATATCGACCTTCCCGGTATCATGTCCTTTTATCATCCTGATTATTTTCATAATGGACAAGGTCTTTCTGCTGAACAAACAAAGTGGCAAAACCGTTTATCCGAATATTCTTCTTTTGAATTCACGAATCCTGTTTATGATATAAATGATGATAGAGCTGTGGTCTCAGGTTCCGTAAAATGGCACGCTGCTACACAGACCTATATTACGAATGAACCGGATGATAATGGAGACTTTTCCTATTTTATCAAGGAGAATGGTGTATGGCGAATCTATGGCAACCAACAGGTAGGAAGGACTACAGAATGAATGACGAAAAGGCAGCCTCCGAGATCATTCAGTACCAACAGCGTATTTACAACGGTGGATATTCCACTTCTTCAGGTGGAAACGTCAGCCTGCATGTGGGAAATACAGTATATATAACACCTACCGGCAAGGACAAAGGAGATTTGAAAGTCTCTGATATCTCCGCCTTCGTACTGGAAAGCATGAAAGTCATCTCAGATTCCAAACCAAGTTGTGAAATGATGATGCATGCCGAAATATACCGATGTCGCCCTGAAATCAAAGCTATCATTCATGCTCATCCCACATATACGACTGTTATGGACCTTCTTAGTGTTCCACTTGAGACAGATATCCTTTCCGAATCTTATATCTTCATTCCCCGTGTTGCTTATGTGAATTATGCCATGCCCTCATCACTTGAACTGGCTTCATTGGTGGCAGATCACTCGAAAGAAGCGGATGTCCTCATTCTTGCCAATCATGGTATCGTGGTTTGTGGGACAACTCTCGAAGAGTGTTTCCAGAAATTGGAAGTTGCCGAGGAAATTGCACGTGTCCAGTATCTCATGATGGGCAAGGGACCTTACAAGCGTCTTTCTGCTGAACAGCGAGAAGAGATCGATCTTTCATTTCATTCATAGATAATAAAAGATCCAGGAGGAATCATGAACGAAAAGGAAACCAATATCACGGAACAATTATCATCGCAGGTGGGCGATACTACCCAGGCTTCCAATGAAAAGGTGGCGGAGGAAGTAAGAAAACAACCGAAACTATTGGAAGATATCGTCAAAGCCCTCAAATCCAAGGATTCCAAATTGGCAGGTGATGCTGCTGAAGTGATTACCATGGTTGCGCAAAAGGCACCGGAATTAGTTGAGAAATATGCCAAGGCACTCATTGAACAGATTGACCATAAGACCACCCGTGTACGCTGGGAAGTCATGCATGCTCTTTCCCTGATCGCCGACCGCGTACCACGCGAAATTGACAAGGTCTATCACAAACTTGAAGAGATTATGAAATCCGATAAGAGTATCATTGTCCGTGATTATGTGACGGACCTCTTCGGGAAATATGCCTCCGTAGGTAAGAAGGAAGCTGAAAAAGCGTTCAAGACCTTGAAAGAGAATCTTCATCAGTGGGAAGAACGGCATGCGTCACGAGTCATGGAAGGCTTGATGGTTGTATATCGCTCCTGGCCTGATTCCAAGGCTGAACTGCAGCAAATTGCCGCTAAATATTCAGAAAGCACGAAGGCAACAATCAAAAAAACTGCCAAGAAACTTGCAAAAGAGCTGAAGATAAAGAATTAAGATTGAAGATTTAAGATTGAATTTCTCCCTTATGGGCACCGTGCTGAGCTTGTCGAAGTAGCTTGGATTCATTTCTTTTATAAATCCCAAACTACACGCGAATGTCATCCTCGCGAAGCGTTGCACTGAGCCTGACGAAGTGGCGAGGATCCATTCTTCTGCATTGATTCCGAGCCTCGCTCGAAGGTCATCCTCGCGAAGGCGGGGATCCACCTCCATGTCATCCCCGCGCTATACTGAAACCAGTAATCAATGAAAACGCACACCACGATTACATAGTCACAACTGAATAATATTTGACATAAATCCCTACTCTCCATGAAATATATTTTAATACTACATGGAGGGAATATGTCTCAGATTGAAATCGTAGAATATCAGCCTACTTATGCGAAAGCGATTGCCGAGATGTGGAACCGTAGCAGCAGTGGCTGGAACGGCAGGCAATTCAACAAGACCGAACAGATCGTCCTGCAAGAGGAAGAGAATTCCCCTTATCTGAATCTCTATCTTGCGGTGGATGATACATTGGTTATCGGATATGCCTCATTTGCCCGATATGCTGAAGAAAAAGGTGTCTCTTACATTGAAATGTTGAGTGTTGACCCTGCTTGGCATGGAAAGGGAATTGGCAGGCAATTGGTTCAGAAATGCGTCCTGCGTGCTGCAGAATTGAACTATGAAAGAATTGACCTTTTCACTTGGGCTGGGAACACCAAAGCTGTTCCCTTATACAAGAAATGCGGTTTCTTCTGGGAAAAGATGGAGTCACAAGCTACTCATCTCATGAATTTCATCCCTGGATTATTGAATAATGAGTATCTGAAACCCTATTTCGAGTATTTTGACTGGTACAAGGATTCCAAACGCCCATTGGAAATAGAACCCGATGGCAGACCTGATAATGGATTCGACCTCTTTGACTATATTTGGGAAAAGGATGGAAAGCAGCTTCAGGTGACCTTTGAAAAATCAGGGAGAGGCATCGTTTATCTTTCCACTCCGGAGCTTGAAATCTCCACCCACACCACCGATGCAAAGCCAATATTCGGTCTGGATTATGATTACTCATATCATATCAACTCCAAGGACGGAAAGAAAATCCAGATTACAATCAACGGGGAGAGTGATCAACAGGTCGATTATTCTTTTACGTATCATGACAAATTGAACTCAGAGACCACTCTGAAAAGTACTTACTTCATTCAGCCTTTGGATGATGATATTAGCGAATGGCTCACTTCACCAAGCGTAGTCTCCAAGTTAACGATTGATGGGAAAAGTATAAGATTCAAGACAGGATTGAAAATTCAATATCCTTTGGAAACGATGTTTCGGATGGGTAGAAACCAAATACTCCCCAATACTGAAAAGGAAGTATTTCTCAACATCTGGAATCATTTCTCAATCCCATGTTCGTATAGGATCGAACTTACAGACGAAGAACCACTTGTATTGAAGAAAAAGATATTTGAAGTAGATCTCCAACCTCAAGAGAAATCATTCATTCCGATTGAATTTGTTACGAATGAGTCATGCATTTTCAATCCGACTCTTACAATCACTGCCCGTCCAGAAGGGATGAAAGAGATTGAATTCGTAAAGAGTCTCGAAATTCCGATATTTACACTTACATCAAAAGCGCAGTGTAAGCTTCCCAACAAATATTATCTGCTCAACGGCTCAGTAATGTTGCTGTTTATTCAGAAGGAACAAAAGAACTGGGGTTATCTGTGCAATACATATGGTCAGAACTTTAACCTGTGTCCTCCTCTCCTCGGGAAGCCCTATTCAGACGAGTTTGAACGTGAAGCCCCTTACCACGTGGAAGTGGAAGACCTTGGTTATGCCAACCGTCTCATCCTGTTTTATCGCTCCCACGATTTCAAGGGGGTTGAATTTGCCAGGACTTACACCTTATACCCAACAGGCATGATGGAATGTACGATCCGTATTATCAATATACCGGATGAATATACGGATGTCCTAACCAAGTTCACAATCGGAATGGAAGGCAAAGGGCTTATATTCAAGCAAAATGGCAAGATCATAAGGATTGAAAAGGAATTGATTGGGGCAGATACTTCCAGTTTTGAAGGAGAAGAGATTGGTTCCAACTGGATATATTCTGAATATGACGATGCTTCCAGCGCAGTGATCTGGGACCCGAAATGGAAGGGGTTTTTCGATAAATGGTGGATATCCTGGGAGATCAATCTCTCTGAATATAAGGCGCGAGGTGTTGTTGAAACCGAACCACTGCGATTATTCCTCAATAGCATCTCCAGTTCCTATGTGGTCCAGCGATTAGCAGAAGGTGTTGAAAGCAAGGCTGTACCCATCTATCCATCACTCGAAATGCTCATCAATAATGGTGCCCCATTCATCAGAGATAGTTTTGATGTAAAACTTATCCAGCATAAGAATGAAAACTTGAAAGGAGACTTCATTCTTCAATCGGAAGAAGGGAAAGTTCCCCTGCAAAAGACTACCTGCTCATCTGATGAAGAAAGAGAGATTGTTTGGAGTGGAATTCAGAAACCTGATATCCCTATGGAAATCATCAGGTGCGAAGCCAGGATGCCGTTATTGACCCAAACGCGTAACCAGGTGATCCTTGTATCAAAGGGTTCGACAAGACTCTTTTCACAAGAAGACAGACCTGAGCTTCGTGCGGATAATGGTCTTATCACCATCACGGCAGCATCAGATGCCCGTCTTCCGGGTCTTATTTCCCTGAAATACGAGGGACAGGAATGGCTTGATCAGGCTTATCCGGAATTCAAGATCAAATCCTATTTCAATCCATATCCGGGAGGAATGAAGGTAATTCCAGTGCAAATGCGGATGGCAAACATGTTGTCCGAGACTCATGAAACACGTTTCGCTTCTCTTACCGACCAGTGGGGAAATATTTGGGAAGGTATTGCTGTCAGGACATCGATCAGGAACATGAAAATGCTGGAAGGTCTTGTTTATGAACAATATTTCGTTATGCTTCCCGGTGTGCCGGTCATGGCAATCGTGCCTTTGATATTGAAGTCTGACGGTTATGCTGAGTATTTTTGTCTGCAGGTAAACAGTCACTTTAACCCCACAGGTGATACCCGTGATGTGACGATTCGCATTCCTCTCGAAGATAAATCAAAGGTCGATTATCATGCGGGGACTGACAGCTTCTTTGACAGAGTGCTTTGCAGGCAGATAACGGTGCTTTCAGATAAAATAGAACACATGCTCAATCTTGTCACTTTAACGCGGTCTTATAATAACATTCATTTGAATCCTGAAATTTGTGAGAGCAAGCTGAACCTATACTCTGAATTCAATGAATCGAAAGAGGAGTTCCTCGAATCGGCTTTTATCCTGTTCTCGAAGCTTGATCTCGAACAGGAATGGATGTATCCTCTGTTAAATACGGAGTTCAAGCAGTTGGAAATAGCTGCATTTAAGAATGAAGATTGAAGATTGAATTTCCCCCTTGTGGACACTGCATAGTGCTTGACGAAGTGGTGGGGAGACAGGGTTGTAGAGCAGGACTCCGATCCTGCTACATTCTTCATCCTCGCGCAGCGCTGCACTGAGCTTGTCGAAGTGTCGGGGATCCATTCTTCTTCATTGATTCCAGGCCATGCTCGAAGGTCATCCTCGCGAAGGCGGGGATCCAGGATTTTATGTAGAGGTGAATGAAAATTCACCTCGCACGCCGATAAGAAATCGGCGCTCCTCTGCAATCTGCTCTTCATGCCGTCATTGAAAATTCAGCGGATGCTGAAAGCCTTCGCGTATGAGAATGCCCGAATGAAGCATGTTTGAGTGAAACGAGTTTGCGATAATGAGGGTATTCGAATAGCGATTGGCTGAATTTTCACCGACGGGAGCTTTTCTTGGTTCGTTCTTTTTGCGGGAAAAAGAATGAACATTTGAAAGACGCCCAGTTCGGTCGTCTCTACGACAGAGGGCGACCATGCCGGTCGCTCCTACTTCATCTGGTGCAACACCTTGCACCCCTACATCGCAAACCATGCGATATGCCCGACGCATATAATACAACGTTTCGCGAGGATGACCTCCGAATTAAGGACTCGAGTATCAGTCCGTAGGACGTCATCACTTATCCCAGGATTTCAATCCTGGGTAGTCTGAACAAAAGAATGAGTCCGTAGGACGGCACATTTTCCTATTCAAAACCTAAACTGTATTCTCAATCCTGAATAGATTATGGCTATCAGTAATGATATAGCCAAACCCATTCCAATGGGCAATTGAAAGTCCCTGCTCTCCTTCATGTAATCCCATCCACCGAAAAGCAGCACCGTGAAATTCAGACCAAGGATGGTCAGTAAAACATCCAACCAAATATTGAAAATCCAACCCCTGGTTGTCATACCAACAGCGTAGATACATACGAAGTAGGATGCCGTCATTACGACTGTACTGAATATGAAGTAGAACCAGAATCTTTCCGACATGAATTATATCTTCCTGCTCTCCTGAATTGAGGGTATTGATTAAATTGAACTTATTTTACACCTATTCTATAAATAACCCTGACTTGAGTTTCTACTGTAATTTCAGGCGTGTAAAATCCCCCGGTTTTATCTGCCTGTACATCCTTATCTTCATTATCGATATAGTTGGTCACTGTGTTCGAATACATGTTTCGCTTATCATATGTATACTGAGTGTTCCACGTGTTCCATGGCAGTTGTTCGAACGGTGCTTCATCGATCAATTGAACATCCGTAATATTCACACCCAAAATGCGGGTTATGGAATCACGTTGCTGATTAATACGGTTGAAGGCAATTTCACGAGCCTGCTGTCGGGCTGAAGCCTGATCAGCCAATACGTAGGAAATACTACTGAGGTCATTTACTTTTTTATCTGTTAATATAAGCACCGCTTCATCCAATTTCGTCATATCTTTCAAGGATACGGTTGTTACGAGAGCTGCTGTATAGTCTTTTTTATCTGATAAAAATGCACCTGATAAGCTTTTACCTGACGTAAAACTGCCTGTTGCAAAATTGTCATCTGGAATTCCGATTCCATTGAGAGCCGTGGTTACTTCTGCAACCTTGGTCTTGGCATTTGTCACGGCATCTCTCAATGATGGCCCATAACCGATGACAGTGAATGAAAATACCGCTTTGTCGGCTTTTAATACAACCTTCCCTGTAGCCTCCAGGCAAAGATGGTGATCCGGGAACAAAATAGCCTTTGACGTCTCTTCTGAAAACAATAATTGGCACATGGACAAAGCTGCGATCAGTAGATAAATTGGTTTCATTTTTCCTCCCTTGATAAAAAAACAATTCATCAGAAGCAATATAAAAAATGTCAAGAAAACCTCAACTTATCAGTACAATATTTCTTGACCTGTAAAATAGATAACGTATTTTCATGTTAGGCGAGTGATTATGAAGATATTCAATATTATTCTGTTATCTCTCGTATGTACTTTTCCCGCAGTTTCTTTTTAGCGTCATCCTCGCGCAGTGCTGCACTGAGCTTGGTTCCACTGAGCTCTGTCGAAGTGTCGAAGTGTCGGGGATCCAGGATTTGATGTTAGAGGTGAATGCAAATTCACCTCGCACGCCGATAAGAAATCAGCGCTCCTCTGCAATCTGCTCTTCACACAACAGAACTCTTATCGAAATCCAAACCAAAACCAATCCATTTCCTATCCCATTCCAATCCCGAGAGATTGGAAAGAGATTGGTATGGGATTGGTATCCGATTGGATAGGGATTGGAATTCATAACGTACCATAGGTCTCCTGACCTGTTCGTTTGAGGAGGTATTCCTACCTCCATTCTTTATGTACCATAGGTCTCCTGACCTGTTCGTTTGAGGAGGTATTCTTACCTCCGATTTATTATCTCTTATTAATATATTAAAGATTCAGGGTAAGAAAACCCTTCCAATAACAGGTCAGGAGACCTATGTTACGGATTCAGGGTATGAAAACCCTTCCAGTAACAGGTCAGGAGACCTGTGGTACAAAAGTACATAAATTCCTGTTGAGAAAATGAATCTCTTGACGGTGACATATAAAAGGAATTTAATGATTATGTGTTAAATATCGGAGGCAATATGTTAGACCAAGAAAGTACTTCGTTCTTCTACAAGCGTCGTCTTCCACATCTCTTTCAGCAAAATCATCCTGTATTTATTACGTGGGGTATCAAATTTCATTTACCTGAGCATATTAAGAATCATCTACATCAATTGAAAATTGAATTTGAACAGTCATGTAAAAACATGAGTAATGAGTACAGGCTACTCATGGCAACCTCATATCATAAAAAGATATTCGACTGGTATGATACTCAGATGGGAGTTATCAAAGAAGTGCCTGATATACTCATACAACCAGGGGTTTCAGAAATTATTAAAAAATGTCTACTATTTGATAATGAAAAGAAATACTGTTTAAATGCCTACTGTATCATGCCAAATCACGTGCATGTGCTCATAACACCGTATGCGAATCCTGAATCTTATAAAAACTCATTAAGCTCAATCACGAAATCATGGAAAGGGTATTCTGCAAAAATAATCAATCAGGAATTAAATCGTAAAGGTGCTTTTTGGAATAGAGAGTCATACGATCATTTGGTGAGAAATGAAAATGAATTTTTCAGAATTGTAAATTACATCATACAGAATCCTGTGAAGGCACACTTAGTCGCAAATTATCAGGACTGGGAATATACTTGGGTTAGTGAAGATATTATAGAGCAGATGATGTTGTAATCAATCGTACCATAGGTCTCCTGACCTGTTCGTTTGAGGAGGTGTCCCTACCTCCGAATTATTATCTCTTATTAATATATTAAAGATTCAGGGTAAGAAAACCCTTCCAGTAACAGGTCAGGAGACCTATGATACGGATTCAGGGTTGGAAAACCCTTCCAGGAACAGGTCGGGAGACCTGTAGTACGGATAAGTAAAAGCTTGCAGGATTATATCAGGGAAAGCAATAAAGTTGGGAATGTGAACTTCTATGTTATATTTCCTTCTCATAAATTCGTTTATTTGATTCTATAATTGCAGATTTAACTACCGGAGGTATCTTTACTTTCATAACATTATCTAATGGTACTAGACTATTAGAATCACTTATGAATTCCGCAAATTGTGATGCAATTACTTGTGTGATGTATTTATCGTTTAAGACACTTTGAATTTCTTCTTGTACCTTCCATTGGTCAAATACATAAGCAAATGTCCATAATTGTTTCAAACAAATCAAAATAGTCTGTTCATCACGAACGTTTTTAATAATCTCTATTAAGAAATGTCCTATATGATTATAATTCTGAAATCTAAAATTATATATATTACCACATTCATCAATTCTTTGAGAAAACACAGAAATAAAATCTCTAATACCATTGCCAATATTGCGAAGATATTCATTTAATTTTCTATCATGTAAAAGGTAGTTTATCACAGGCTGAATATAATCTTCGAAGACATCATCGTAAAAAGAACCCTTACTGAATATTTCATGTAATTCGATCCAAGATTCTGGAAGTTTTCCAGATTCTACAAGTTCATAGAATGTACTTTCAAGTATAGGAACATCAATATCCAGATTTAATTTTTTTAAATGATTAAAGTGATTCAATAGGTCATCTATATTTTTAAATCGATCTTGTGGATTCTCCTCTATTGCTTTTGTAACTAAAGAAGATAGTTCAAAGGTTTTTAAATTATCTGGATCTTTGCCTGTAAACACAAAGTAAATTAATTTGCCAAGCGAATATATGTCACTTTGTTTCGTTGCTTCTTTAAGCTTAATTCTTTGCTCTGGGGATACATATAAGATTTGGCCATATCCTGTCGTACTAGAACGGGTATAAAAAGATAGGGACTCAGAATCTTTGCCAAGACTAAAGTCACATACTTTAATTTTTAGATGGTCAATATCTTTGAAAACAAGAACATTGTTTGGAGAAATATCTCTGTGCAGAATCTCAAGATTGTGGGCGAAATGTATTGCTTCAATAATTTGGTTGGCGATATCAAATCTCAGGCTTTGCTTAATTTGATTATTATATTTTCTTACGTATTCGAAGAGATTATATTTTGAAAAGGGCATAAGATATCTATATATTGATTTTACGGGATCAATTTCATAACCGATTAATTTAATTACATATTCACAATCCTGTAATTGCTTTAGAAGTTCAATTTCACGATTAAATCTATAGCAATAATCTGGATTTGTTGTATGTTCCTTTTTCAGTTCTTTTAAAGATAGAAATTCACCCGTTTCTTTATCTCTATATTTCTTTACATTGCAGAAATACCCGGTTCCAATAACCGATAAATATTCTAGCTTGGTTGAATCTATAATATTATTAGATGAAGATTTTAGTTCTAAATTGTGTTCATCTTCAGAAAAAAAGAACATGGTTTTTTCCTTAAAATTTTTTTAATGTACATAATGTGTTGAGTTATTTTTCTAAAATTCATTGAAATCTAATCAAGTACTTTTGTGCTCTTATAACTTCCTGAAATACAACTTTCATATACTTCTTCAATTTCACTTTTTTTGATTTTCTTAATTTGATCATCAGTTTCTGCTGATGGATTTTTTGATGACAATTCTAATATAAACCTCAATAATCTTGTTTTAATTTGATCAATTATTTGTTGTAGACTGCCCTTACCAACTATTCTTGATGCAGATACCAAAGACATATTTTCATATATACGAGCGTCTTGACAAAGAGCAATGATATTAGCTGGCCAAATGAAAGTTATTACATTTTCTTTAGAGTTTTGAACCATACTTTCTATTGTTTTGATTCCATCTACAAATACCATCTTATTAGCTTGCTCTCTCAAGTTAGGAGGAAGACACATCGATGGTATTGGATAATTTTTTAATCCAGAACCAAAGGGTCCATTAAAATTTCCAATACTTTCACAATTGATTTTCCGATAATCAGGTATCCCATCATTTTCATCGTAACCATCGAGTTCCTTATTAACCCAGTTTTTCAATTCATCATTATTAAGTATATAAGCAAGCTCTAATGTCTTCCTTAGTATATCACTGATGCTAACAGAGCCTTGAGTTATTGATGTTTTAATCTCATCGAGTATGTTCATTGAGATCTCCTTTTAATAATCTCGTTAATGGTCAATAGAGCTTCTTGGTATTTTGTCATACAAATTTGGATCAATGTTCTAAAACCTACAAGATTAAGAATCATAGTTGAATTATCATAATCCTGTCTTAATTCATATTTATATAAGTTTAATCTTTCATTAATATGGCATAGTTCAAAATGACAGATTGTAATTTTAAATATCAAATCAGAATCAATCTGGTATGAGCTTAGCTGTATTTTTAGTTTTCCAGTAAGAGAAGGATAAAAGTTATATGTTGGAATTTCAGGACTTCTATTATGATCTAAATCTGATATGATTTGAGTAAGATTTGATTCCAAATTAATTAACTTGGTTTGATAAAATTCTAATTCATCTTTTGTTGTTTTAAGTAAATTCAGATATTTTTCTTTTTCTGCTTTTTTCTTTTTATAATAACTCAGAATCTCACTAAACAATAGTAACAAGAATGCTCCAACAAATCCACTCAAAAGATTTCCTAATAAACCCTGCTCTTTCTCAGATTTTTCATGATGTTGAGATTCTGTAGGATGTAATGGAATATTACTTTTATTTGATATTGTATCATTGAAGCGCTGAAAAGATTGTTTTATTTGTGTACGTGGAGTCTGTGTGTAAAACATACTAAATGTAATTACAAATAATACTGTGACTATTATTTTTCTAAACATAGCGTTCCTCATTTAAATAAATCAATCTACTTTATCCAATTTTTCATTTAATTTCTCTCTTCTTGCCTTACTCTTTGCCGGCAAAACAAAGTAAAAATCAAATAAATCTTCTAATATATCTAACAGCCATTCAGCTTCATGTGGTTCGACATCCAATATTTCGCCAGAAGACGTTGTTTTAGGATGAAGAGCAAAATTACCAATCTTTCTAATTGCATCTAAATTGTCGATGATATGGGAAGGCAATGTCCCTTGATCAATAAGCTCCTGAATTGCTTCGAAAAGATTCGCTTTTTTGATTCCAATTCTATTAATTAGAAGGTTGTGTAAGCACCTCCTTGATAAAGCAGCACTTGCTTTTGGGCTAAGGTCGAGTATTAGGCATGCTTCATTGAAGTCTTTAGCATATTCAACATCAACTTCAGGGAGAGCAGGAGGTCTGTAAGAAGTTCTAGGCCAAATGACAGTCTCATATGTAATACCGGTAATTTCTAATCCACCCTGATAATTAAGTACATTATTCCCTTTCTTTAAAGAAATAATTAGCTTGCTACATTGATCATTAGGGCAAATCATATGGAAAACAGACCAAAAACCATCTGCATCTTTGCCAATGTAATCTTCTGTATAATCTTGATTTATTTCTAAAAGACAATGTGGACATTTCATTAGAATAACCTCCTGATACAGAATAATAATATAAATTTGTGAGTTGATACATATGAGTCAAGATTAAATTTCCAAGTGTATTAAGGATTAAACTAATATTTTTCTCAATGTAGAAACTAGCTCTCCCTTAATCCCTCCCTTTACAAATGGGAGGGAGATCTTGCACCTGACACCTAGCACCTGGAACCTAAATTGATTGACACTCCAAGTTCCCATGCAAAAATGACCCAAACCAAAACAGGATAGGACTATGTTTGAAAAAGTATTACGTACGCTATTCGGGGATCCGGCAGCCAAGGAACTCAAGAAACTTCAGCCGTATTTGGATGAGATCCTGGAGATATATCCTTCGCTGGAAGCATTTTCCGATGATGAAATCCGTGAACGCATCAATGTGATTCGAGGGGAGATACAGGAGAAGGTTAGAAGTATCTTCGCCGAGATAGATAAATTAGCAGAAGCATATCAGAGAGAAACTGACGAGAGAGAGCAGACCTTGATCGGTAATGAGATGGATGCCCTCAAGAAGAAAGCCAAAGTGCAGGTGCAGGATATCCTGGATGACTACCTGCCAGAGGTTTATGCCATTATCAAGGACACATGCCGTCGACTCGTAGGTTCCACCTACCTGGTGCGCGGACATGAAGTGACTTGGGACATGGTGCCCTTCGATGTCCAGTTGATCGGTGGTATTGCACTGCATAAGGGAATGATAACTGAAATGGCAACGGGTGAAGGTAAGACCCTCGTCGCCACCATGCCTCTGTTCCTGAATGCCCTGACCGGCAGGAACGTGCACCTGGTCACTGTGAATGATTACCTGGCACAGCGTGACTCCGAATGGATGAGTCCCATCTTCGCCTTTCATGGAGTAACGATTGGTGTCATCATCACCCGCATGGATTTCGATGAACGCCAGCAGGCATACTCTTGTGACGTGACCTATGGTATGAACAGCGAATTCGGCTTTGACTACCTGCGTGACAACATGGCGGTCTCGCCTGAGCAGGTGGTGCAGCGCGGATTCTATTATGCCATCGTGGACGAAGTGGACAGCATCCTGATCGATGAAGCACGTACACCTCTCATCATCAGTGGACCTGTGGCACAGGACAAGAATTACTATGATGAGCTTCGCACGCCCATCGTTCAACTTGTCGGCAGTCAGAATACATTGGTGAACAGGCTGCTTTCGGAAGTTCGGCAAGCCCTGAATTCAGAAAAACCCGATTACGATATTATCTCCAAAAACCTTCTACTCGTACAGAGAGCCGCACCGAAGAATAAGGCTTTCCTGAAGATGATGTCAGAAGGCGACCTAAAGAAGATCGTCAATGATACGGAAGGCATCTATCTTCGTGATAAGAAGTTGCATGAACTCGACAATGAACTCTTTTATGTGATAGATGAGAAGGCAAACAGTGCTGATCTGGCAGAGAAGGGACGTGACGTCCTTTCCAGGTCTGAATCCGATCTCTTTGTGCTGGAAAGTCTCGATGATTCCTTGAAAGAAGTGGATGAAGATACAAGTCTTTCTGCTGACCAGAAAACAAAGAAAAAGGAATCCGTGACGAGTCACTTCCTCGATAAAACGGAGAAACTTCATAATATTTCCCAATTATTGAAAGCGTATTCCCTGTTCGAAAAGGATGTGGATTATGTCATCAATGATAACCAGGTGGTCATCGTCGATGAATTCACAGGTCGTATGATGCCGGGAAGAAGGTTCAGTGATGGACTGCACCAGGCGTTGGAAGCGAAGGAAAATGTTCGCATCGAAGGTGCAACCCAGACCTTTGCCACCATCACATTGCAGAACTATTTCCGCATGTTCGATAAACTGGCGGGCATGACGGGAACGGCTATTACAGAAGAATCGGAATTCATGGAGATTTATAAGCTTCCTGTTCTGCCGATACCCACTAATCGTCCCGTATCCAGGCACGATCATGAAGATGTGATTTACCTGACCAAGAACGAGAAATACAATGCCATCATTGATGAGATAGATTACTGGTATAACATGAAAAAACCAGTACTGGTCGGTACGGTATCCGTGGAAGTATCGGAGACCCTGAGCAGGCTTCTGCGCAGAAAGAAGATCGACCACAATATCCTGAACGCCAAGAATCATGAAAGGGAAGCCGAAATCATCATGGATGCTGGTAGAGCCGGAGCCGTGACCATTGCCACGAACATGGCGGGTCGTGGAACGGATATCAAGCTGGGTGAGACGGTCGTGACCGAAGACAAGGAATTCTACCTGGATGACCCTTGGAAGGTCACAGAGACTTTCCAGTACGGGAAACCGCTCGATGGTCTGCACGTAATCGGCAGTGAACGCCATGAAAGCAGACGTATTGACCGCCAGTTGCGTGGTCGTGCAGGTCGCCAGGGAGACCCGGGGACATCCCGTTTCTATCTTTCATTGGAAGATGACCTGATGAGACTGTTCGGTTCTGACCGTATTGCACCGATGCTGATGAAGTTCGGGGTGAAGGAAGGCGAAGCCATTACCCATCCCTGGATGACAGGGGCTGTGGAAAAGGCGCAGCGCAGGGTGGAAGAGCATAACTTCGAAATACGTAAGCAACTCATCAAATACGACGAAGTGATGAACCAGCAGCGCGAAGTGATCTATACATA
>DAONDQ010000033.1:0-25550 GCA_035402645.1 Candidatus Cloacimonadota bacterium
CTCTTAGTTTTTAGTTTTTAGTTATTAACTCTTCAGTCTTTCTCTCTTAATTTCTGCTCCGCTTCTTCTCGTTTTTCCTCGTCTTCGTAGAGGATGGTGTATTTGATGTTTGCCAAGGCGATGCATACCTGGACAGTGTCGAGGGCTTCCTCTTTGTCTTTGGGGGCACAAGTCACGATGATGTAATGATCCTCCACGCGAAGATCACAGTTCTGTGGTTTCTTTGTGCTCCACTTTTCATGGAAGACCTGCATCCACATTTCCTCGGGGACGGTATTCAGAATGAGATGGGTTTCGTCCTTTCCTGATATGCTCGTTGACTTTTCTGTATCGATACCTTCATTACGGACCAGTAGAAATTCTTTCATGATGACTCCTTATTTTCGTTCATTCGCGATGATATGTAGAAAGATCTGGAATATCTCGCTTGGAAGAGTGTTGGATAAGATTATAGGTACGGAGCGCTTCCTTCTCCAGGAAAGATAGATCACTATCCGCTTGTATAATAATATCCGCATTTTTGCATTTCTCAGTTTCATCCATCTGACTGCCGATCCGCCTTACGGCTTCCTCTTCATTCAAACCCTTTGAGATGAGGCGTTGGATCCTTGTCTCCACCAGCGCAGTCACCAGGATATTCAAATCGAAATACTGATTGAGCCCTGTTTCGAAAAGCAGCGGAATTTCAAAGCCAAGATGTTGTTCCTCGCAATCATCGATCAATTCCTTCATCGTCCTGATAATCATGGGATGAAGCAGGTCATTCAGGGTCCTCAACTCTACAGAATCATTGAAAACAATATCACCGATAGCCTTTCTATCCAACTTGTTATCCCTGATGATCCCCTTCCCCCACCTTTCAGTGAGTTTGTCCCTGATCATATCCGAATCGAGAATCGTATGAGTGATCATATCTGTATCGATGATTTTCAGACCAAGACGCATGAGCATTCGTGCGAATGTTGATTTGCCTGAGGCAATACCTCCCGTGATGGAAAAAAGGAAGGGTCTATTTGCTTGTGGCATCGGCGATTCTCTGCATCAGTTCCTCAAACGGGATATTGGGTAACAGGACTCCATGCTGGGCAACGGATACTTTCCCTGTCTCCTCGGAAACAACAATGGCAAAGGCATCCGTAATCTCTGAAATCCCCACAGCAGCCATGTGTCGCATACCATATCTCTTCAAATATTCTTCATGACTGGATAACGGCAGGACAGCCTTGGCAGCGAGTATCCTCTCACCACGAATGATCACAGCGCCGTCATGCAGGATCGAGCCAGGAGTAAAAATCGATAGAAGCAGGCGCACGGATATGGAAGCATCGATAACTTCCGCCTTATCGATGAATCGATCTAGAGGATGTGAAAGTTCGATGACGATAAGCGCTCCCATCTTCCTGAAGGACATGGATGAAACCGCATCCATCAACTGACCGTAAAAGAAGGTTTCTCGCTTTTTGAAGATCGAGCCGAAGTTCTTGGAGAAATGGATCTTGGACAGCATGCTCCTGAGTTCAGGCTGAAAGAGGATGATGATTGCCAATACCCATACATTCTTGAGGGCGCGGAGAATGGCGGACATCATCTCGAGATTGAAAAGGGCAGCCGCATAGTAGAGGAAGAAGATGAAGATGACGCCGATGAGAATCTGATAGCCACCAGTTCGCTTCGTGATGACAAAGACCTCGTACAGGATGATGGCAACCAGTATGATATCCAGAATGTCATTGATCTGTGGAATCAGAAAACCCATGCTTCCTCTTTAACTTTTATGTATTGCATTCAAAACGAGTAAAAACTGTTTATTGGGCTGAATATCATGTACCCGCAGGATATCGATATTCTTCATATATGCCTGAGCCGTGACAGCTAATGTTCCGCCCAGTCGCTCATGAACTTCCGATGGGTCAACCAGGTTGATAAAACTCTTTCGCGATGCACCCAGGAGGATGGGAAGTCCAAAACACTTGAACCTCTCGATTTCGCGTACCAGTTTGAGATTATCACCCAATCGCTTCCCGAAGCCAATACCCGGGTCAATGATGATGCGACTGGTATCGATGCCTTTCACTTTACAATAATGTAATCTTTCTTCAAAAAAATCAAGTTCTTCTTTCAATACATCATCGTATTTGGGATTTTCCTGCATGTTTTCAGGTGTCCCCTGCATATGCATCAGAACCACTGCAACCTCAGGATGTTCGGCAAGCATATCCGCCATCCCGGTGTCAAAACGCAGGGCGCTGATATCGTTGATGATATTCGCTCCAGCCTCTATTCCCTTTCTTGCCACGTCCGCCTTGTTCGTATCGAGAGAAATCGGGATATGTGAGTGTTTCCTGATTTCGGAGATCACCGGACACACTCGTAGAATTTCCTCCTGTTCGGAAACGGGTAGGGATCCGGGGCGGGTGGATTCACCACCTATATCGATAATGTCCGCTCCATCTTTGATCATGTTCAGCGCGTGCTCTACAGCAGTGTCAAAATCCAGGAACTGATTGCCATCAGAGAATGAATCGGGAGTGATATTCAAAATCCCCATGAGGATGGGGATTTGTCTTTGCTGATCATCAGGAAATATACGTTCCAATATATGATGCATATTATTTTATCTGGTAAACAAATGTGATCTTTCCCTTACGGGCATTCCTGCCGATATAGGGAGTAAATTTCCATTGGCTGAGAGCATCGATGCTAACATCATCGAGCTTGGGGTCTGCCTTCTTCATAACAATAATTGAATTGGGGTCGACAGCGCCGTTGGGGAATACAGAAAACTGTAATACGACCTGTGCATTCTTTTGAACACCTTTCGGGTATTCGGGAATCTTTTTATAGACGACATTGCTTTCCTGCAAATCACCTTCCAGATAGAAGGGCGAATTGCCGCGCTGAGCATCGGGATACTGATCCATGTTCTTGATCAATGACTTTGCATGCATCTGTGGCAAAGGACCGCTGTAATCTGCTTCACGGGAGCCTCGCGGATTGCCGTTATTGAGGGCAACCTGGTTACGTCCAAGATCCGTGGGGTTGTCCTCACGCATCACATTCATGCGGATACGTTCATTGCTGCTCACTTCATCGGCAGGTGAATTGCTTGCCTGGGAAGTGCTGCTGCTTTGAGCATCGCCAAATTTCGGCAGTTGGAAAGGAACATCGATCTTCTCCCCTTCCGGGTTGGAGAAGATATCATTCCCGTTCTGCTCGATGGATATCACTTCAATTTCGCTGCTGGCAGCACCCGGAGTGAATTTCCAATGATACAGGAATAGGAAGGTGAACAGTATCGCATGTATCAGCATGGAATAGAAGATTCCTTTTTGAAAAGGGGTCACTCTCATTGTTTGATTTGCCTTGCCTGTTGGGTTGCGATATAAATTCTTTCGTATCCGCTCTGTTTGATGATATCCATTACTTTCACAACATTCTTTAACTCGGTCACTTCATCTGCCCGTAAATAAACAACTTGCAGATTATCATCCGTCTTCAGTTGCGAGAGAGATGTACTGAGCTGATCCCAGGGAGTAAGACGATTTTCAACATAGACACTGCCATCCTGCGTAAGCGTGACAGAGATAGTCTTGGGATTCTGCTGCGCCTGGGCAGTCGAGGCTGGTAATTTGATCGGGATGCCGCTCTGTGTAATGAAACTGGATGAAATCAACAAAAAGATAATGAGCAGAAACACGACATCAGTCATGGAAATGAGAATGGACGTACTGATGTGCTTTTTCGTTGTTTCGAACTTCATTCAATTACTCGCTTTTGCCTAATTCTTTTTTCACACGTAAAAGGAAATCGTTACTGGTTTCTTCCATTATTTTGGTCATGGCTTCTGTTTTGGTGACGAGTGAGTTGTAGAACATCAGCGCAATGATACCGACGATCAAACCGCCAACGGTTGTCAGCAAGGCTTCCCAGATGCCACCAGCTAACAGGCTGATATCGACACCGGCAGTATTGCCCTGGATCTTCTGGAAGACCTTGACCATACCTGTTACAGTGCCAAGGAAACCGACAAGCGGAGAAACTGCTGAGAGTGTTGAAAGCATACCGAGATGGCGTTCCAGCGTATGAATTTCGATGGAGGCTGTTCCAATCATCGCGTCTCTTGCCTCTTCAATCCCCATATCGAGTAAACTGAAGCCCTTGCGGATCACTCTGCCCAGTGGGCTTTTGATCGTAGTGGAACCGAAATAATGCTTCATTTCCGCCATATTCTTCATGGCATTGAGTTCAACTGTAAAATACTTATCAAGCTTACTTGCCTTGCGCAATTCAATTATCTTTTCGATGATGATGGCAACTGTCATAATTGAAAACAGTAAAAGCACATACATCAAAGGTCCACCCTTGGTGAATAGATCGATTAAAGACATCTTCTGCCCCTTCATTGTATTTGTGAGACTATTTAGCAATTTTCACACGAAATCTGTCAATGGTTTGTTTCATCAGAGTGATATTCCGCATATTTCAAGATATTAATTATCAAGAAACAATACTTTTTCCTTGATTCCCAAAATGGCTTTTGTTTTGCATGACTTTCAATGAATAAGATTGATATTGAAATGATACACTGAAGGAGATCATATGATTTTGTTTCGAAAACGTGGTATACTCTTCCTGTTATTACTTCTTGTCCTCACCAGCCCTTTGTGGTCTGCTTACCTGACCAATATGCCCGTGACGGTGAAACAACCGGATGGAACAGAACTTCAATGTTACGCATCCGGTGATGAATATTTCAATTGGCTTCATGACAAGAACAATTACACCATCATCCAGTCGCCAACAACCGGTTATTATATGTATGCGGTCAAGAATGGAAATGAAGTGGTTGCCGGAACGATTATAGCCGGTAGGGAAAATCCTGCTTCTAAAGGTCTTGTTCCCAATGTCAAAATTTCGAATGAAGAATATCAATCCAGAAGGCAAACCATGTTCCAGGTTCCTGGGACAAGAAATGCCCCGACGACAGGTACAATCAATAATCTTGTTGTTTTCATACGGTTTAGCGGTGAATCTGAATTCACACAGACCCTCGCTACTTACAACGGTTGGTTTAATAGCAATACAGTTTCGGAAAAGAACTATTTCCTGGAAGCATCCTATAATCAATTGACTGTAAATACGACCTTCTATCCACCTGCAGTGGGTGGATATGTGGTATCCTACCAGGATTCACATGCAAGAGGATATTATCAACCTTATAATGCTACAACCAATACTATTGGATATTCAGGCGGGGATGATGGTACCGAACGAGCCACCCGTGAATTCAGCCTTCTGGAAAGCGCCACCAATGCAGTATCTGCGCAAATTCCCTCAGGATTGAACATTGATGCTGACAATGATGGAAATGTAGATAACGTGGTTTATGTAGTCAGTGGATCAGCGGGTGCCTGGGCGAGTTTATTATGGCCTCATCGCTGGGCGATATATGATAGAAATGTAATTATCAATAATAAAAGAGTGTATGATTTCAATCTTCAGTTGGTTGATTTCCTAACTTCACAAAATGTTGGTGTTTTATGTCATGAGTTTTTTCATACCCTCGGCTCTCCGGACCTCTATCATTATACTTCAAATGGTATAACAACTGTTGGCTCCTGGGATTTAATGGAGAATAATACCAATCCTCCACAGCATATGGGTGCCTATATGAAATATAAATATGGACACTGGATCTCATCTATTCCCATTAAATCAGCTATCCAATCCTACACACTGAATCCTATCACCTCTCCAACAGGTAATGCCTATAGAATCAATTCACCTAATTCAACAACTGAATTCTTTGTTGTGGAATATCGAGTCAAATCCGGTACTTTTGAGAGTTCCATACCAGGTTCGGGACTTCTTATCTATCGCATTAATACTCTAGCCGGGAATGGAAACGCTTCCGGTCCTCCTGATGAAGTTTATATTTACAGACCCAATGGTACATCGACTGCAAACGGAACGATTAGCTCAGCAAACTACAGTTCAAACGTGGGAAGAACAGCAATCAATGCCACCACTAATCCAACCCCATTTCTGTCAGATAGCAGCGCTGGAGGCTTGGTTCTCTCCGGTATTGGCTCAGCGGGATCAACGATAACCTTTAATATAGGTAATCCTGTGCCAGGAGCCCCTACTTGTGAAATAACCTCACCTGCCTCCGGTACCGTCTACAACGATGGTGACCTGGTTTCCGTACAGGTCAATTCTACGGACCCATCAAAAAGCGTTACACAGATTAGCTTTTACCTGGACGGTTCTGGCACTCCCGCTTACACAGATAGTTCATCACCATATTCATGGGATTGGAGTACTGCTGGCGTAACTCCAGGTATGCATACAATTCGTGCCACGGCGACAGATAATCTCAATAATTCAACATCAAACGATATCACGATTGGTCTTCTTTCCTCTGCAAATGAAGGATTTGAAACGGGTAACTTCACTGCTTTCCCCTGGGTTCAAACAGGCAATGCTCCCTGGACAGTCCAAACTACAGATAAATACTCAGGAACCCGTGCTGCGAAATCAGGGACTATTGCAGATAGCCAGACAAGTTCAATGGCAGTTTCGGTGAATATTCTGACTGCAGGCAGCATGTACTTTGCTCAAAAAGTATCTTCTGAATCAGGATGGGATTATCTTAAATTTTATATCGACAATGTAGAAACTGGCTCCTGGTCGGGAATTGGAAGTTGGGAAATTGAGTTTTATCCGGTTACCACCGGAATTCATGAATTCAAGTGGACCTATTCGAAAGATACCAGTACGGCGAGCGGTAGTGATTGTGCGTATGTAGATCATATCGGATTCCCTTCCTATACCCTTCCCACTCCTCCTCAAATCACATGGTCTCCCACTTCAATGTCTCAATCGCTGATGACCAACCAGACGGCTACCCAAAATTTAGTCATCGGTAATACAGGCGTGTTGACATTGAATTACATTGTATATGGACAAACCACAACTTCCTCTATCATGAATGAAAGCTTTGAAGGTGGTTCCATTCCAACAGGCTGGTCCCAGGAGGTCGTAACAGGTTCATCTTCCTGGATATGTACCTGTGGAGGCTATTCTTCACAACCAGCTGCAGCTTATGATGGCAGTTATAACGTTCGCTTATATTATCCCAGTACTTCAGCCAGAGTGACCAAATTGATAACTCCTTCTCAAAATCTCTCTGGTGCTGTTTCTGCCACCCTTACCTTCTGGCATGCGCAATCAGTCTGTGGTATGGCACAAGACCAAATGAGAGTGTATTATAAAACGTCTTCGACAGGTACTTGGAATCTCCTGGCTACTTATACTTCAAACCTTACCGCATGGACACAGGAGACTATTATTCTGCCGTCTCTCACCTCAACCTATTACATTGGCTTTGAAGGCACAGCCAAAAATGGGTACGGGGTGTGTTTGGATCAAGTCCAGATAACAACTAAATATGCAGCTTCAACCAATTGGTTGACATTGAATGGCGGAAGCTCAACCAGTGGTTCAATCGCTTACGGACAGCCGAACCAGACAGTTAATGTAGGGTTTAATTCAGCCGGACTCAGTGAAGGTACGTATACAATGAATTTGACCCTTACAAGCAACAGCAATAGTAATGCAAACATCAGTATTCCAGTCACCCTTAATGTCGCCCCTCTGCAGGCACCGGCTAATCTGCATTACGTCAGAAATGGAGCAAATCTTGAACTTCATTGGAATACGGTTACAGGAGCTTCAGGATATAAGGTCTATGAAGCTGATACACCGAATGGTTCCTGGACTCTGAAAACAATATCTTTGACGAATCAATACATTCTACCCATGAGTGGTTTACTTCCTCATAAGTTCTACAAAATAACAGCAACGACTACACCATGATCATTTCATGACATATAATAAGAGACAGGTATATTGCCTGTCTCTTTTGATATTATATATGAACCATCCAACATTGGGCGGAATCCTCCTATTTCTATATTTTTGATTTGACAAATATTCTGATTTTGGAAAATTCAAAAACAACAGGGGTGCTGAAAGAAATTTCGGCTGAGATCATACCCTTCGAACCTGATCCGGATAATGCCGGCGTAGGAAAGACAATATCAATCCGCAAGACACATTTTCGAAGGACATTTGATACCCCTGGAATACGTTTTCAGAGGTATGAATGGAACACTTAATCTCATCTGCAATTATCAATCACTGGTTTTCCAAACTCAACAAACACATTATATCCGATGTAGTCATTGTCGGCGGTGGTCCATCCGGATTGGTCTGTTCTGCTGAATTGGCGAAGAAAGGATTCAATGTCTGCCTGATTGAAAGAAAACTTGCACCGGGTGGTGGCATGTGGGGGGGAGCCATGCTTTTCAATCAGATTGTGGTTCAGAAGGAAGCCCTTCCAATACTCGACCTATATGGGATCTCCCATCAGCATTACCAGGACGACCTGTATACTTCAGATAGTGTCGAAGCAACTTCTTCCCTGATCTATCACGCTACGAAAGCAGGAGTTTCAATCTTCAACGGCATCTCGGTGGAGGATGTGATCGTGAAGAATGATAGGGTTTGTGGTGTTGTCATCAACTGGACTCCCGTTTCTTTGAATAAAATGCATGTTGATCCTCTCACCATTTCATCCAAAGCCGTGCTGGATGGAACAGGACATCCCTGCGAGGTCGTTTCCATCCTGACGAATAAGAATCACGTGTCACTCCTTGAAAACCAGGATGGCGTGGCGTATGAAAAATCCATGAATGTAGTCGAAGGTGAGAAGGCATGCGTTGAATTCACAGGTGAGGTCTATCCCGGCTTGTATGTCTCAGGAATGGCAGCCTGTGGTGTCAGCGGAAGCAATCGCATGGGTCCCATATTCGGAGGAATGCTTCTTTCCGGAATGAAGGCAGCACGGTTGATCGCTTCTAACTTGGAAGTGACCAAACCATGAATGATTTTGGACTTTACATTGTCATGACGAAGCCTCATCTTCCGTATGATGCATTTGTACGTGTATGCATTGACGAAGGAGTACCCTACTTGCAGTTGAGGGAGAAGCACCTGGAAGATAGACACTTGCTTCGGATTGCCGGTAAAATGAGAATGCTCACACAGCATACAGCAACCAAATTCCTCATCGATGATAGACCTGATATCGCCCATATCGTGAATGCCGACGGACTGCACCTCGGTCCTGATGACATGACGATGAAGGATGCACTGAAAGTGTTTCCTTCTGACAAGATATATGGTCTTTCCACTCACAGTTTAGAAGAATTTATTACCCATGTGAATTTAATCAATCAAACAACGAAAATCAAGAAAGCTGATTACCTTAGTTTCGGTCCCATATTCCCCACACCGACGAAGGTCAAACCTGATAAACCGCTGGGATGTGAGTCATTACGATATGTGACTGGTTCATCACCTGTCCCGGTAGTCGCAATCGGGGGGATCTTCCCCGCTAACATTGAATTAGTCCTTCGCTCAGGTGCCCGCAATATCTGCATGGTGAGATACTTTGCAGAGGCAGAGACCGAGATGGTATTATCCAATCGCATTCGAAAAATCATGAAAACAATCAAGGAGT
Organism: Candidatus Cloacimonadota bacterium; assembly: GCA_035402645.1. Taxonomy (GTDB): domain Bacteria; phylum Cloacimonadota; class Cloacimonadia; order Cloacimonadales; family DAONDQ01; genus DAONDQ01. The sequence continues at coordinate 9,587 of DAONDQ010000033.1, forward strand.
TCAACACATGACACAATTACAGTCTGCCCAAACTGGGCATATCACGGAAGAAATGACCTATGTAGCACAGCATGAACAAATCTCATTGGAAATATTAATAAACCATATCAGAGACGGGAAAGTGGTAATCCCTCATAACATCCACAGGAATGCTGTTCCCTTTGGTATCGGCAAGGGACTTGCCACCAAGATCAATTCCAATATCGGTACGAGTGAAATGCGCATCTGCATTGATGAAGAGATACAGAAATTGTCATTATCGAAGAAATATGGTGCTCACAGTGTAATGGATCTCTCCACCGGTGGTGATTTGAATGATATTCGAAAGAGAATGCTCATTGAAACTGACCTGATATTGGGTACTGTCCCGATTTATGCCGTTGCTTCTGAATTGCAGAAAGAAGGGAAAGATATACTCTCCATGAGTGCCGATATGCTGTTCCATGAAATTGAGAAACAGGCAATACAAGGAGTTGATTTCATGACTGTCCATGCGGGAATTACCCAGAACTCCCTTCGTTTCCATGAAAAGTCTGGACGATTGCTTGGTATAGTCAGTAGGGGCGGTTCATTGCTTAAGTACTGGATGCTTCATCATGATCGTGAAAATCCACTCTATGAATACTATGACAGGTTATTGGATATTTGTCTTCAACACGATGTGACCCTGAGCTTGGGTGATGGGTTCAGACCCGGTGCGATCAGTGATGCGACTGATGCGACACAGATTTCCGAATTGCTGGTGATCGGTGAATTGGTTGAACGGGCAAGAAAGGCAGGCGTGCAGGTCATGGTGGAAGGTCCGGGACATGTGCCATTAACCGATATCCAGGCAAATGTGACTCTTGAAAAAAGAATCTGTCATGAGGCTCCGTTCTATGTGCTTGGTCCATTGCCCACTGATTTTGCATCCGGATATGACCATATTACGGGAGCCATTGGGGGTGCTCTCGCTGCCTCATATGGTGCAGATTTCCTCTGTTACGTAACACCTGCTGAACATCTCTGCCTGCCAGATATGAATGATGTGAAACTTGGGATCATTGCCTCGAGGATTGCTGCCCATATTGGTGATATTTCGAAAGGTATCCTGTCAGCTCGAGCAACAGACGACCAAATAGCCAAAGCTCGACGTGAAATGAATTGGGAGAGGATTTTCGAACTGAGTGTCGATCCTGAATATGCAAGAGAAAGAAAAGTAACTACATCAGAATCATCCACTGATCATTGCAGTATGTGCGGGGAACTTTGTGCAATCCGTACAGATAAAAAGTCTTCCAAATGAAAGAGTACATTCTAACCATTGCAGCACTGGATAGTTCCAATGGTGCAGGTCTCACCCAGGATGCAAGGGTGGCATATCTTCACCATACTCCGTTGGTCATTAATTCAACAGGAATCACGATTCAAACCGAAAAAGGTTTGGAAGCAATTTATCCGACAGACACTTCGATATTCCGAGAACAACTCAAAAGAACATTGATCGCTTATCCTGTTAGATTTATCAAAATTGGGTGTTTATGCACGCTTGGAGAAGTAGAGGTATTGTTGGAAATCCTTCCTTCATATACTGATATCCCTGTATTGCTTGACCCTGTTTTAAAGCCAACGAAAGGTCTTGACTTCGTTACAGAGGATATGATGGAAAGTTATCTGCAATTGCTTCATATTATCGATTATATCAGTCCGAACTGGGATGAACTCTCTTCTTTGAGCAGGCAGCATATCTCAAACTATATGGAGGCTGTCAAAGCTGCCGAAGTTCTTTCTGAAAAGTACAACCTGACAGTGTTATTAAAGGGTGGACATTCAAATACAATGCGTATCAGGGAGGGATTAATCACCATTGAAGACAAGCGGTTCTTTACAAAGAAAAGACAGCATTGGAATTACTCACACGGCACTGGATGTGCACTTTCCACTGCCTTTGCCTGTAGGCTTATTCATGGAGAAGAAGCTTTCTCGGCTTTTCGAAAAGCTTCCTTATGGGTGAGTCGTCACTTTACTTCCTTGCAGAACCTGTAACTCCTTACATATTTAGATATTTGAACACAAAGGACCAGACATCTGCTCTCATTTCCAGTTGTTTGGTCAGACTGCTGGGTCCATGTGCTGAATGAATCATTGTATATAATAACAATGGTAATTCCTGTTTTGCTTTTTCCTGTAGGGTTGCGGCAAATTTGAAAGAGTGACCGGGAATGACCCTATCATCGTGATCTGCAGTAACTACCATTGTAGCAGGATAATTGACGCCTTCCCTAACATTATGCAAAGGTGAATATTTCAATAAATTATGGAAGTGTTCTTCTTCATCGGGATTGCCATATTCGACCATCCAACCCCAACCACAGGTGAACTTGTGATATCGGAGCATATCCAGCACACCCATCATGGGAACAGCAACCTTGAAAAGTTCTGGTCTTTGCGTCATGGTAGCACCCACTAATAAACCGCCGTTAGAGCCACCAGCAATCGCCATCTTATCCGGATTGGAATATCCTTCCTGGATGAGATATTCTGCAGCGCTGATAAAATCATCAAACACATTCTGCTTATTTAAAAGCATCCCTTGTTCGTGCCAACGCTCACCGTACTCTCCCCCGCCTCGAAGATTCACAACCACGTATATTCCTCCCTTCTCCAGGAAAGGTATACGATCTTCAGTAAAATAAGGAAGAAGAGAGACATTAAACCCACCATAACCGAATAAATAAACGGGATTCTGTTTATTTTTCTGCATTCCTTTCTGATAGATTAAGGTCATGGGAATCTGGGCGCCATCTCTGGATGGATAAAATACTAATTCAGACACTGTATTTGTTACATCAGCATTTATGGCATCACGATGATAGAATTCCATTTTGTCTTCATTGAAGTCATAATGAAATATCTCTGTGGGTCTGATATAGGATGAGAAGTAGAAGAATCCTTCTGTATCCTCTTTTTTAGAATTCCAAAAACCTGCTGTTCCCTGGTATGGAAGTTCGATTGATTTTGAGAATTTACCATCCGTTTCCAATATCTCAATAATCGACTGCATATCCTTGATGAAAATTGCGATAAGCTTCCCACCGGCTATATCAATACTATCCAACAGGTAATCCCTTTCCGGTATGATCTCCTTCCAACTTGTTTCTGCGGGATTTAGTAAGTTCACTTTCAATAACCGGAAGTTCTTTGCATTCTTGTTGGTAAAAAGATAAACAGTATCTTTTTCATAAGCATCAAAGACATATCCGCTGTATTCATATCCCTCGAATAAAATCTGCAGTTCGCTGTTTTCTACTTCAAGGGATTTAAAATATACCTGATTTCCATGTGTACCTTGTCCTGAATAAATAAAGAGATATCTCTCGTCATCTGATACACGCGCACTGTTATAGCGTAATGGATGTTCCGGATCCTCATATATCAGTTTATCATTTTCCTGTTTATCACCAAGCTTATGATAATATATTTTCTGATTCTGATTCTGTTTTTGATAATCTTCTACGGAATCGTATTTACTATAAAAATATCCATCTTCTTTGTACCACGAAGCACCCGTATGACGGACATTAAGAAGTTTATCATCGAGAAATGTTTTTGAGACGGTATCCATGACCCACAATTCACCGGTATCTGCACCCGCAACAGAAATATGATAAACAAAGTATTTGTTATTCTTGGAACGACCAACGGTTTGGGCTTTTGTTGTTCCATCCTCTGAAAGTGCATTCGGGTCGAAGAATAACTCCGCTTCTCCATCCAATGTTCTTTTGCGATAAATGACCCATTGATTCTGTAAACCGTCATTCTTGGAAAAGTAATACCAATCCCCCCATTTGACAGGTCCACCTTCCTTTTTGTACTTGTTCAGTTCCAATAGTCTATCAAGTATTGTCTTTCTATCTGCATATTCATCGAGTATTGATTCCGTAAGCTTGTGTTGCTCCTTTACCCAGGCTTCGGTTTCTTCAGAATGGTCATTTTCAAGCCAACGATAGGGATCCTGCAAGTGTACGCCGAATATTTCCTCTGAAACATTTTCTTGTTTTGTTTTAGGATATTTCATATTAACTCCTTCCTTAAATTGTATTGGTCTGAATGATTGCAATAATTGTCAAGCTGTTGTTCTTCCTTGAAGAAAAACAATATGATTGAGGAGGGTAATGCTTTCATAATCTTTATTTTGCATCACCCTTTTTTACCCTTGACAGTATGGCAGGTACTCCATAAATAGGAAAACTTTAGAATTGGTTGAGGTATATGAAAAAACATTTGGCTACATTTATTCGCTTTCACAGTCTGGAAGATCACTTCTACAGGATCTTCCGAAAGTATAATCCTGTAGCAAAAAGAGGAGTCATACTGGTAGAAGTCTCTGCTTTTACCTCAACATTGACACCGCTCCATTAACCTATCGTTCACACCCTCCCTTTATCGTGTGTATCTGGTTGGCAAATTGCCCTATAATCTAACACTTGTTTTATATTAATGGAGTTGTAAAAATGCAAGCACTCGGAAGACAAATTCTGGTCGAATATTACGATTGTAATCCGGATATTCTCAAGAACGTTCAAATCATAGAAAAAGCCATGGTTGATGCCTGTAACATGGCACAAGCGACTGTGGTCACTCAAACCTTCCACGAATTCAGTCCCTTTGGTGTCAGCGGTGTAGTCGTTATCGCTGAATCTCATGTTGCTATTCATACTTGGCCTGAATATCGTTATGCAGCCGTCGATATCTTCACCTGTGGCGAAACGATACAGCCCTGGATACTCTTTGAGCATTTGAAGAAGATACTCGATAGCAAGCACTACAGCAACATGGAGTTGAAGAGAGGTTTATTCGACCTGGGTGATAAGAAACTCCAGCATAAGCCGGATATGGAATCGACGGAACAACCGGCGATTGGGAACTGATATGGAACTCTGGTTTACGGAAAAGCATACCAAGACCAGAGGTCTATCCTTTCAAATCTCGAAGACTCTGCATCATGAGGAAAGTCCGTTCCAGGTAATGGACATTGTCGAAACCCCTGATTTCGGTCGTGTCATGCTCCTGGATGATGTCGTAATGGTTACAGATGTTGATGAATTCGTTTACCACGAGATGATCACGCATGTTCCTTTATTTTCACATCCCAATCCCAAGCATGTACTCATCATTGGCGGAGGTGATGGCGGTACGTTAAGGGAAGTCTGCAAGCATCACCTGGTACAGACAGCCACACTCATCGAAATCGATTCCATGGTGATCGAGGGAGCGAAGGCATATTTCCCGCGTATCGCAGAGGGTTTCAAATCTCCTAAGGCGCAGGTGATTGTCGACGATGGTATCAAGTTTCTCAAGGAATGCAAGACAAAGTACGATGTCATACTCATAGATTCCACAGACCCTGTGGGACCGGCAACAGGTCTCTTTCGAAGTGAGTTTTACCAGGATTGCTTCAATGCTCTGAACGATGACGGCATACTGACAGTTCAGTCCGAAAGTCCATATATTCCAGACCTTGTACCCATTATCCGTGATATGAACCAGAACCTGTCAGCCATCTTCCCTATCGTCAGGATGTACCTTGCTTCGATCCAGACATACCAGGCAGGTTTGTGGTCATTCCAGATTGCAAGTAAAAGATATGACCCAATCATGGATTTCCAGGAATCGGTCTATTTGAATGATGGATTGCAGTTACAGTATTACAATAAGGAATTGCACAGAGCGTGCTTCGCTCTTCCGGAATTCGTACTCAATATCATAAAATAAGAAACTTATTTAACCCCTTCCCATTTCACGTCTGTAATATCCTTGATAAAGGTAATCAGGGAATCCGGCTCCGTCGCATAAGCACGAATCAGGAATGTTCGTTTGTGCACAGGCGATGATAATTCAAATCTCACTGGTTTACGGTTCATAAAAACATCACAGTAATAATGGAAACAAATACGCTGATTGGTCTGATCCAATATTTCACAGAGTGGATCGATTGATTTTCCCTGTTCGAGACCCGTTAAAATGCGATAGGGTTCATTCGCATGAATGATACGGTAATCAATAGGCTCACCATGTTCATCCCGCAGACATTTGACAAAGGCAGCTCCAATATCGATATCCTCAAAGAGTTTCAGGAAATCGCTTACTCTATCAGCCAGTCTCTGCTGCGCTGCTTTTCTTTCAGTTATATCAGTTATAAAAGTGTAATAGTATTTAACCTTACCTTCCTGACCCTTAGCTGATTGAATGGATAATTCGATGGGAATGCGTTTACCATCCTTCCTGATAAATTCCTTTTCGTAAGTCACTGTCTGCCCGGTTTGAAATAACTTCTGTAGATTCTCCATTTCAATTTCTTTCCATTCAGGAGGAGTAGTATCCTGAACCCAATCTGTCTTTGTAATATCTTCTGGGGTGAGTCCTGTAAGATCACAATAAGCTTGATTATAAAGAATGACTTTCCCGTCTGCCAAACCAACTGCCATTGGCAAGCTCGATTGTTGCACAAGTTCTGCAAGAAGTAGTTTCTCATCTTGCACTTCCTTTAGTTGCTCTTGAACTTTGCGCATATCCGTCACATCATGTACGATTCCCGAGACTTTCAGGGGATTACCATTATCATCCAAAATGAGTTTCGCTGTAGCAATCACATAACGTTGGGGAGAGCCATCCGCAGGATGGATGATTCTTTCAGATATATACTCACCTTTTTCATGGAGTTGATTGAGCATATCTTTTTCTACATTCAGCCAGTCATCAATAACGGATGTGATCAAGGAATTATGTAGTTCACCCGTTTCTCTATCATATCCCCAAATATGAAGCGCTTCTTTTGTTGCCCAGGCAAATTCTGAATCAAGATAACGTTCCCACAGACCAACATGACCATAAGATTGGGTAACACGTAACCTTTCATTTGCTTCAGCTAAGTTCTTTTGTGTTTTCTTGAATTCAGTAATATCGTGAATCATGGCAAAAAAGCGCTTTCGATTGTGATTGATTTTTGCAGCAGATACAGTTAAAGCAACCCAGATAAATTTGTCGGATTTGGTCATGTATCGGGTTTCCATTGTGAAATTGCTAATTTCGCCTGACAATAATTGATTGGCTTCATCCCTTTTCTTATCTATATCATCAGGATGTGTGATTGCCTTTACATTCAACTCTAATAGCTCTTCACGAGAATATCCAAGGATTTGGCAATACTTATCATTTACGCGGATAAATCTCGCATTTTTAGGATCAACCTCCGCCACACCAACGATTTCCTGTTCGAAGAGAATGTTGTAACGAGCCTCAAAGTCTGATAGTCTTTCTTCAATTTTTGACTGAGAAGTAATATCAGTGATGATCAGGAGAAAGTAGTAACTCCCCTTATCCTCGAATCTTCTAAGATTATATATGATGGGAAGCTGCTTTTCCCTTATAGGAAGTATTGATTTAATGAAATCAAATGGTAATGTGTCTTCCTGATTCTTTAATAGTGTGAGGGTATCGAGCATATCCTGCGGGAGAATATCTTTCAGATTCAGAGAAAGCAGTTGTTCCTTTGACATTTGTAACAACTGCAAAGTGCGGTTGTTTCCATCAATAATATGAAAATCTGAATCGGTTAAGAATAGATTATTAGCGGATTCCTTGAAAATTCTTTCATAATTGGGAACCAGTGATTCCATACATAGCCTCTCTTGCCTAATCGTTTGATCCTCAACTGCAACACGAATTATCGTGCAGTCAACTTAATTCTTAATAATACATCCTATATTGAATCGTCAAACTTTATTTATACTTTCTTCCATTTAACCCACTTGAGTTATGATATAGAAATGATACAATCATATCTGAATTATCAAGTAGGTTTTATTGAAGAAAGTTTCAATGGTGTTTCAATTGTGTTTCTTTAGTGTTTCTTTCGTGTTTCAATTCTCATATAAGAATTGCTGGGGTGACAGTCATGGGTTAAATGTCGATTGAAGAGCAATATGATTTTCTTGACTCATTATCGGGAATATATTTTCAAATCATTAGAGGATAAAATTATGAATATACTTGCCTTTGATACTTCTTCCCCATCCGGCAGCATTGCTATCAGCATGGATGGTATTGTAAAATATGCATCATTCTTCAATATTAGCGTTACTCATTCTGAGACCTTATTACCGCAAATAGATTCAGGTTTGCATATGAGCGGTTTACAGGTCACTGATATCAACTGCATCATTGCCACCGATGGTCCCGGTTCATTTACAGGACTTCGAATAGGTCTTGCAACTGCAAAAGGTCTGTGTATGGCGAATCAAATCCCTCTCATCACGTATAGCACACTCCAATTGCTTGCATCGAATTGCTACGGAAGTGCCCTTCCCATATTAAGCATGATCGATGCCAAGATGCATGAGATCTATTATGCTGTTTTTACACCTGATCTCGAGATCATGCTCGAACCAAGGACAGAATCACCCATTAATCTACTCACTACGATCCAAGAGCCTGTCATGGCTGTTGGAAGCGGATTCATTCAATATGGTCAGGATTTAATAGAAAAAGGACTGGATTTGCATCCAGCCCTTTCTCATCAGAATTTACCAATGGCAACGGGTTTATTCAGTTTATTTGAACACTTCCCGAAGCCGCTACAATACAATTTTGAAGAAATTGCCAACCTGGAACCCATGTACCTGAGAAAATCCCAAGCTGAAGTTGCCAGGGAAAAGAGGCTTCAATCCTCTACTGAGGTATAATCTCCACTTCCACTCTTCTCGGATTGATCATACTTCCTGTCTTCACTTGTTCACCATTGGGAACGGTTTCACCTTTCCCGGTGAAAATGATGTCGGTTGGTTCAATCTTGCCTTTTGAGATCAAATAATCAGCCACCGATAGACATCGGGCAACTGACAGATCCCAATTCGTTTTATATTTTTTGGCAAGGTTCCCTGTAATCGGGTTCTTATCCGTATGTCCGGCAAGCTGAATTTTGTATGGTGCATCCATATCCTTGACTCTTGCCAGAACATCATTGAGAGTCTTGATTCCCTCTGCATTCAAGGTTGCACTGCCGGATGCAAAATAAACTGTATAGGAATTGTCTCCGCTTGTCTTTACGGGTACAACTGATTGAACCGGAGTACTTGTGACCTTTTGTTTAGGTTCGGCTTGTACCTTCTTTTCAATTGGAGTTGTTTCTTTTTTAACAGGCACATCAGAAGTTTGTTTTTTCTCAGGTGCCATTGTACCACTTTGAACTAGAATGACCCCACCCATTGCCGATACGGGAACAGTCATCTTCCCTGACTTGAGAGTGTATTGTGCAGAAGAGAGTTCATCCTTCCAATTTCCATCAGGCAGAGTTACCGGTATGGTGACGGAAGCATCCTTGGTATCATTATTCAGAACCACAATGACATTCTCATTATCAAGCGTCCTTAAATATCCATAGGTCATACCGTCAGTGACAAGAGGAGTGATCGTACCTGTTCTGAGAGCGGGATGCGCTTTTCTAATTGCAATCAGTTTCTTGTAATAATCATGAAGAGCAACATCATTGGCATCCTGGGTGTAGTGCCAATTGAAAGGACGTCTGCAATCTGGATCCTTGGCACCCATCATGCCAATTTCATCTCCGTACCAGATATGAGGAATTCCCATCCAAGTCATTTGGAAGAAAGCAGCAAGTTTCAATTTGCTGACATCGCCTTTAGCTGATTCAAGGAAACGATAGGTATCATGACTATCGATCAGGTTCATCATGACTTCACTCGCCTGGATCGGATAGTTCATCACACCCGGCTTCAGTTCCTGGTCGAACTTCTTGGCAGTTGTTCTTCTATCGATGATGAATCTTTGAACAGGATCTCTGAAGTAAGCGTAGTTCATAACACTATCGAAGTACTTGTTATTCACCCAGTCAGATGCATTTGTCCAGATTTCTCCGACAAGATATGCATCCGGTTTGATGGATTTCACTCTTGCCCTGAATCTTTCCCAGAACCAGAATGGGACTTCATTCGGAACATCGAGTCTGAAGCCATCGATATCAAGCTTGCCGATCCAATAATCAGCCGTACTGACCACATAATCCACTACAGGAGTATTGGGTTGTACGTTCGTTGTATCCTTGAAGGAATTCTCTTCAGAGTTGGAATGGATCAGGTCGTAATTAAGGTCAGGCATTTCTCCGAAACCCCACCAGCAATCATAATAATTGCTTGGCTTGTCTCCGGCAGGAAGGGGGTTCGGCATGGGCCATTTCTTCCACTCATACCAATTATAATAAGGTGAGGAATGTCCTTTCTTCATTCCGTCCTGGAAAGCCCAGTGTGTTTCGCCTGTATGGTTGTAGGCTACATCAAGGATTACCTTGATACCCAGTGCATGCGCATCCTGGACGAATTTTTGGAACTCGGTTTCTGTACCGAAATGCGGATCGATCGTCTTGTAATCTTCCGCATCGTATCTATGATTGGATTTCGCCTGATTGATCGGATTGAAGTAAATGATAGTGATTCCCAAATCCTTGAGATAATTCAGGTTCTGATCGACTCCCGTGATGTCTCCACCATAGAAACTGTTATAATCCGGCTGATTCCCCTGGTGATAAGGACTCTTCGTCAATCCGGATATATCATACCAGTCCTTGACCAAATGATAATATGGCTGGAAGGAAGGCAGGAGAGTACCCGGTTTGGGAGGAATATTGATTCCCTGGTAATACCATTCCTTGAAATCAGGGTCATTTGCCTTATCTCCATTCGCAAACCTGTCCGGAAATATCTGGTAAATGATGCCATTCTTAGCCCAATCAGGAGTATAGAAGGGCTGGATGGCATTGGAAGGATATCTAAAATCTATGGGCATAATACTACTGGTTGATTTGTTCGTATTATCGTCGTTTGTAAAACCCCCATTCCAGAGTGAATAGATACTAGACCCATCCTTATAAACGTATCGATAGGACAACGGCTCATCCTTTTTCTGTAGATTGTATACATAGCGGTAATAAGTAAATGAGCCATCATCTCCAACCATCTTCATCGGATATATCTGCCCGTTGATCTTCACAGACACGTTTTCAACGTCATTCATATGTGCCTTCGTCTTGAATTCAATCTGGTTTTCCGATAAAGGGTTGATATTTTCAAGGCTTTGTTCTGTGGAAATGCCATAAGTGAGAATATTACCATCTCCAGGAGCAATCGTGACTTTCGGGAATGATTCATCAACTTCGACAACAGAGTTCTTTCCACCAAAACCATCATCTACTAAGCTCTTGGCATTCATATCGGTCGTCCAGTCTGTTCCATTGATGATGAATTTATACTGGTAGGTATCGGGCTTAAGAAGCAGTGTTGTCTGATAAGTTCCATCAGCTTGTTTATCCATTCTCGTTGCAGTCTGATTCCAGTTATTGAAGGAACCTACGAGATAGACGGATTTTTCATTTCCTTTCGGATTATAAGTGAATATCACTTTCCTCAAAGAACTGATATCCGAGGCAAGTCCGACAAAGGCAATCGAATTTTGACCACCATATCCATCATCGGCAAAGTCCTTTGCATTATCGTCAGTAACCCAGTTCCCATCCACAACGAACTTGTAACCATATTTGCCTTTCTTCAAATTTAAGGTAACTTCATAATTCCCATTCTTCTCGATCATGGGCGTTGCAGAAGTGGACCATGAGTTAAAATCCCCGGCAAGAAAGACTGAATGTGAACCACCGGTTAATGGCTTATATTCAAATTTCACAGGGAATGTATCTGAAGATGCCGGTTTGTTTATTTCCTGTATTTTTTGTGCCGTTTGTGGAACAATGATCCATGTGCCTTGTGTTGTATTTCCAACTTCTATAACAGAGTTTTTACCACCATAACCATCATCTGCTGAATTGCTATTATTGGGATCGGTCTTCCAGTCCGTTCCATTCACCAGGAATTTATATTGGTACTTTCCCTGGGGAATGTTAAGGGTAGTTGACCATACTCCCTTGTCATTTGTCATTGGATTCGCTGTCGTATTCCAATTATTGAATTCTCCAACCAGAAATACGTCTTTTGCACTTGGATCCTCATATGTGAACTTCACACCATTCTCAGTTGTGGAAGCGCTTTGCTTCGTTACTTTTTCTACGTTTGAAGTTTGCTTTACAGTTTCTTTTACTTCATTCGTTTGCTGACCAATCGTAACAACAGAATTCTTCCCACCATAACCGTCATCTGCTGAATTGCTATTATTGGGATCGGTCTTCCAGTCCGTTCCATTCACGAGGAATTTATACTGGTACTTACCCTGGGGAATGTTCAGGGTGGTTGTCCATGTACCCTTATTGTTCGTCATTGGATTCGCAGTGGTACTCCAATTATTGAATTCACCTACAAGAAATACGGTTTTGGCATTTGCATCCTTATAAACGAATTTGACGCCATTTTCAGCTGATGTTGTAGATTGCTTGGTATTCTTTTCATTTGTGACCGGTTGCTTGGTATTCTTTTTATTTGTGGCGGATTGCTTGGTATTCTTTTCATTTGTGACGGGTTGCTTTGCAACTTCAGTGGTCGCTACTGCGCTTTCTCCCACAGTAATCACAGAATTTTTTCCACCGTATCCATCATCAACCGTTTTCTGATTATTCGGGTCTGGCTTCCAATCGGCACCGTTCACGTAGAACTTGTATTGGTAGGTTCCTGGTGCTAATGGAAGTGTAAGTTTCCAGGTACCATTCTCATTCTGCATGGGATTGGCGTTTGCATCCCAATTATTGAATTCACCAACGAGCGAAACACTTTTTGCATCAGGTGCAACATAAGCGAATTCAGTATCTGAACTTTTAGCGGTTGTCTTTATCTCTTTTGTCGTCGATCCGGCATTTCTGCTTAAACCAACTGTTTCACACCCTGTAACCAGGATCAGGAAGGTAACAAGCAAAAGTGATATGAGCATCCATTTATATTTCATGTTGATCTCCTCATGCCTTGTTCTTGTTTACATTTTGATTCTATATACACTGGAGAATACAAAGGGATCCGTGGTTGAATAACTATGATCCTGGATTGCCTGCATCGGAATCGTATCATTGGAAATATATTGGTCTCCCCCACCACCGATTAATGCTATGATCGCAATCTTTGTATTCGTCGGGACAATTCCATTCGAGTAGAGGACATTCAAAGGTATTGATAATTCGAGCACATCGTCCGTTGCAATATTCACCTTCACGATCTTCCTGACAGTTGAAAGTTGATTCTGATCTACAGCAGTGGGAAATGCCAGGTTCACGACTGCTACATCGCTCGATAATTGCCAGACAGTAAAGGCGATATCAGCACCGAAGGAGGATGGACAACTTACATCTTTGCGCAGGTGATCTCCAATGGAACCGCCGGATATGGTGTAGAAATTACTCAACCCGGTGTTATTACCATAATCCTTATCAAGATAGATATTCACGCAGTTCTCACTTGTAGCAAAAGAACCGGTCAATGCAATATATAGGCTATCCGCATCTCTTGCCAGGTAAAGGTTCTTCATCTCGTTGGATGCTCCCCAGTTGGATACATATGTGTTTTCATATGCAGGCGACCAACCGGTTTCAATCACTCCATTCATGAGTGGTGTACGAATCTCGATCTGCGGAAGTGGAAGAAGCGTAACAGTATTTGCTGTGACGGTTTCATGATTTGCCAATGAAACCCCCGTGATAAATTGCGTATCATAGCGATCGGCTTCAATCCGTATATCGACCGCAATATTCGTCATATTCTCAAAATGATAATATCCTGTACTGTCTGTATTAGCCTCTGCAATCAATTGGTTTTGCCCAGTCGGATAAACAGACACCACAGCATGAATACTATCGGCAGACATACCGGAGAAGACCACATGTCCGTCCAGAGAACAGTCATAGGAATACGGGGCTTGTGTATCCTTCTGAGAACATCCGATCATGGTAATCAGAATCACAATACCAAGTAAAAATATTAAATTCTTCATAGAAACCTCGATTCAATCTTTCTATTCAGGAAGCACTACAAGGACGGAGTTCTTTCCCCCGTATCCATCGTCAGTAACTTCAAAGTTATTGGGGTCAGCAACCCATGAATTCCGATCGACTACAAACTTGTATTGATAACGTCCGGGAGTAAGAGACTTTACCAATGACCAGATGCCATCTCCAGCCACTTTATCACCGTGTGTGCCATCATCATACATTGGTTGTCTCTGTGAATCCCACAGGATATCAGGAAAATCACCGGCGAGGGTCACGATGCGTGCAGCAGGTGCTTCATACTGAAACAGAATGCCGCCGGGAACCGGATGAGGTGGTGAGAGCCTTCTCTTGATGAAATTCAAAGAACAGGCTGTGAATAACATCAAGATGAGGATTAGGAATAATGCCATCATTCTCTTCATTACATACTCCTAAAAACTCATCGTTGCTGTGATATTGATTCTCTGTTCATCCTTGAGCGCTTTTTCAGCCTTACGGATATAATTGCCGAGACCAAAGTAAGCGCTTTCGATTTGAGATTCAGCAGCATTTCCCAACGTTTCCTGAGCACCAAGGAAATAATCCCGACCCTGATTCGTTATATCATCTGTGACAGTATTCAAAACTTGAGGATTTACTCCCCATCCAACAGCAACTTTGATGTTCGAAGCAATACGATATTCAAGTTGGGAGTAATTTGACCAGAAGAAGTCTTGATTATGAGCGATATCGGTCTTTAAACCAAGGAAATTATCCTTGTAATATGGAACTCTCGTACTGCTGCCGATATACCATGATTTCGCAACCTGCCATTCGAGGTTGAATGTATTTTCAATGTACTTCGGTTGAGTGGTGATCTTTGTCTGGGCGGATTTGGTCAGCAATTGAGCCGTGAACAGCCACTTCCATATCGAGAAATTCACTCCCAGGTCTGTACGGAATAATATCGATTCCGGATAACCAAGAACCGTGTATTGCTCCCATGGAACGTCTGAATATTGCTGGAACCATCTTCCATTTCCATTGGTCTTTTCAATGTATCGGTAATAATCAGACCATAAGACCTGTGCACTATCCGGATATGTGTATTTACTATATTGTGCATCTGCCTTGATCCAATAGTGAGAAAGTACGAAGTTTCCTCCAACCTTCACCTGCTGCTTGGAAATTGAGGTTGGGAATTTGAGAAGTATCTTTTCATAATTCCCGTAAAGATCGAGGGCTTTGGGGAATATCACATCCATTCCCCCATAGATCTTATCACCTTTCAGCCAAGTGACTTTGGTGGAATCAACGTTCTGGTTTTTAAACCAGTAATATTCACCGTAGGGTTGAAAGCGAAGAGGTTTGACATTACCCCAATTATAGAGGTCATCCGTCAAAGTCAAATCGAAAGCATAACTGTCATGATTCTGGTATTGCCTGTCGACAACCGGGATCCTTACATTCATCATTGAAGAACCGAACATGGGCTTCAGTGGCAACATTGTACCGAGTGTCGCTCTTCCTGCCACAAGGTCTCCCTCATGGAAATCGGCGATGCGTGTTCCATCAAGGAATACTCCTTCGAGACTCGGGGTCAGTCCATTCCAAGTATATGATGCTGACTTGGCATCAATCCCCCTGAATCCCCATCCCAAGTCATAATGGTATTTTCCATCATCCCCAACAAAATGCATGGGGTCGTCGAATCGAACTCCTCCAATATTATCGAAAGCCTTCAGATTGAATACGTCCGTATGAAGATTCAATTCACTGTTCTGATATTTCAGGTGCGTCTTGTACATATCGGCACCTTCCAGTTGATTATTGACCTTCCATACGAAACGTGCGGTGAAGTCATTGCTGAATTTTACAGTTGGTGCCAGATCGATGTCATGAAGTGGTTTTTGAAGGGCATAACGTGAGTAATTATTCTTCACAAACATATTCTGGGTGTAATAACGCCCATTAAAGGTAATCTTTGGATTCAAGCTTGTCTTGATACCGGAAATC
>DAONDQ010000034.1:0-25518 GCA_035402645.1 Candidatus Cloacimonadota bacterium
CATAAGAACCCGGGAATAGGACAGGTAGGTGCTGGAGTGGTAAAGGCTCCGATGGAACCTTTCCTTCAAGCATACATTGGATTGGCGAATAACATCTCTGGAGGAGATAAATGAACATACAAGAATTCTTAGATTTCATGGGAAAAGTCAAGATGTATGACCTCACACAGCGTTTGAGCATACATACACCACCATGGCCCAGCTATATGCCTTTAGGAATCCAATATTTCAAACGTATCGCCGGTGCTCACATGGGGCAAGGCGCAAATGGACAGATCATTACGACAAGCAATCATGTAGGCACTCATATCGATGGCGAGATACACTTCCATGCCAGTGGACGTACTATCGGCAACGTACCGATGGAAGAATGGGTAGGTCCTGGAGTGGTGGTTGATATTTCCGATTCTGTTGGAGATTATGACCTGTACTCTCCTGAATTACTAATGAAGAAGGCAGATATCCAGAAAGGTGATATTCTCATCATCAATACAGGCTATCATAAATATGCGTGGGATCAACCTGAATCCGATGAGCTTCGCTATTTCGTGAAGCATCCCGGTCCTGATCCTTCCTTCCACAAGTGGGCACTTGAAATGAAGATCAAATGGATAGGTGTGGACTGCGGTAGTGCTGACCACCCGATGAATACCATCATCCGCAACTGGCATCCAAAGTCTTTCCTCGATGCCGAGAAACAGCTAATTGCCAAGTATGGAAAGAATTGGGACGAAATGTTCCCGCCGGATGAATACTACCAAGTCATGCATCTCAAGCTCTTCCCGAAGAAGCTCGTGCATGCGGAGAATCTGGGTGGAGAAATCGACAAACTCAGCAACAAGAGAGTGTGGATAGGTCTCTTCCCATTACGCGGTATCGAACTGGAATCTTCCATGTGCCGCATCGTTGCTTTGGAACCATAAGCACCCGATAAGAGGTTCAAATATGGCAGTCGTCCATGAATTTCAATACTATCGTCCGGAAAAGCTGGATGAAGTGCTTGTCCTGCTGGCAAGACAGAAGGAAAAGGCACGCATATTAGCCGGTGGTACGGACTTAGCCGTCTATATCAAGGAAGGCTTGGATCATCCGCAGGTTGTCATCGATGTCAAACATGTCAGTGAACTGAAGAAGATTGAGTATGATAATAACTCACTGTTCATCGGAGCATTGGCTACTTTCAGCGACATACTTGCCAATGAACACATCAAAATGAATTATCTCATGCTCTGGGAATCAGCTCAATCCGTGGCTTCCATGGGAATCAGGAACAGAGCCACACTGGTTGGCAATATCTGTTCTGCGGTTCCATCCCTCGATTCAGCACCTGCCCTGTTGTGCTACGATGCAATCGTGCATACGCATAGTTTGGAAGGAACACGTTCCATTCCCATCAGGGAGTGGTTTGTTTCTCCCCGCAAGACTGCTAAGGCAGAGGATGAGATCGTCATGGGAGTTACCATACCCAAGATCGCTGCCAAGCATGCAGGCTGTTATCTCAAACTCGGAAGATATAGAGGAGAGGATTTGGCTCAAGCCGGATTGGGAGTACTTCTGACAGAAGAGAAACATTACAGGATAGCGTACTGTGCAGTTGGACCGATCCCGAAGAGAGTCGAAGAGATAGAGAACCTTCTCAATGGAAAGACTCTTAATGAAGCTATCGTGAAGGAAGCAAAAGGCTTGGTTCCTCAGTTGATTTCCCCCATCACGGATATCCGTTCCAGCAAGGAATACCGCACGCATATGTGCCAGGTCATGCTGGAAAGAGGCTTGCAGGCTGCCACTGACAGACTGCAGGGCAAAACTGTGGATTCCACGAAGGTATTGGGAGGTTGAAATGGCACAGATCAAATTCATACTGAATTCAGAAAATAGAATCATCGATGTCCAGCCGAATGAGATATTGCTGGATGTCCTTCGTGACAAGCTTGGACTGAAAAGCCCCAAGTGCGGTTGTGACCGGGGAGACTGCGGTGCTTGTGCTGTTCTTCTGAATGGCAAGAGCGTTCGTAGCTGCCTTGTCTTTGCCATTGAAGTGGATGGACAGGAAGTCAGAACACTCGAAGGAATATCAGCTGACAAACTCACGCAATTACAGGAATCCTTCATTGAATTCAATTCCTTCCAATGTGGCTATTGCGCACCCGGAGTCATTATCTCTGCTACGGAACTGCTCAGTCATAACCCTCATCCCGAGTTGGAGGAGATCAAGGAAGCCCTATCAGGTAATCTCTGCCGCTGCACAGGTTACAAACCGATATTCGAGGCAATTCTCGATGCTTCCCACAAGGAGGAGAAATGAGAGACTTCCGTTTTATCGGTAAACCTATAACCCGAATAGATGGAAGAGAGAAGGTTTCCGGTGCAGCCATCTATGGTGATGATATCGATTTTGGACCGAACCTTCTGCATGCTGAGATCGTTTCCAGTACACAAGCGCATGCCCGCATTATATCCATCGATACCTCTGAAGCGGAAAAGGTGCAGGATGTCGTGAAGGTCTTCACGGGTAAGGATTTCCCTTTTAAATTCGGTTTATACATGAAGGACAGATACATCTTTGCGCAGGACAAGGTGCGCTTCTACGGAGAGCAGGTTGCTGCCGTGGTTGCACGTACCCCGCAAGCTGCAAAGAAAGCTGCGCAACTCGTCAAGGTTGAATATGAGCCCTTGCCGGCAGTCCTGAACCAAATCGATTCCTACAAGGAAGGGGCTACCCTGGTTCATCCTGAATTGGGTGAATATCCCCACGTACCGTGGTTCTTCCCAAAAGCAGGAACCAACGTGGCACATTGGAGAAAGACACGTCGGGGTGACATGGAAGCCGGCTTCAAGGAAGCAGACCTTGTCTTTGAAGATACCTATCACGTTCCACGATATGCACATTGTGCCATCGAAACGCACGTGGCAATCGGCAAGTACGACCTTTCAGGCAGGCTTACCGTCTGGAGTTCCTCACAATCACCCCATACGCAGCGTCACCTGTTCCAGGAAGCACTGTCTTCCATGGGTCTTTCCCACAAGGATGTAAGAGTGATTGCTCCGCATGTTGGCGGTGGTTTTGGAGGAAAGGCGGGTGTCACGATGGAAATTCTTCCGGCTGCACTGGCTACAAAGCTGAAAGGTTATGCGGTCAAGATACGCTGGACTCGTGAGCAGGAATTCGTGAATACATACCAGCGACTCGATGTGGTCGCCAAGATAAAGATCGGGGTCAAGAAGGATGGAACCATCACTGCCCTCGATCATCAACTTTATTGGGATGCAGGTGCTTATGTGGAATATGGTGCCAATGTCGTGAATGCCGTTGGGCTTTCCGCCATAGGTCCTTACCGTATCCCCAATATCTCCATCGATTCCGTCTGTATCTACACCA
Organism: Candidatus Cloacimonadota bacterium; assembly: GCA_035402645.1. GTDB lineage: Bacteria > Cloacimonadota > Cloacimonadia > Cloacimonadales > DAONDQ01 > DAONDQ01. Next base: position 3,380 of record DAONDQ010000034.1, read on the forward strand.
ATCTCCCACCGGGAGGAGCATACAGAGGTTTCGGTTATTCCGAAATGCTCTTCGGTCTCGAATCCCATATCACCAGGGTTGCCAACCAGCTTGGCATAGATCCTGTTCAATTCAGACTGATGAATGCCATAAAGGAAGGCGATAAGACAGCCTATGGTGCTTCCATGAACCCGAACGGTCTTATCCAGGCAATCGAAAAGGTAGCTGCTGAGATCGAATGGGGCAAGAAGATTGAATCCAAAGACCCGAAGAAAGCGATCGGCAAGGGATTTTCCCTCTTCTGGAAAGCTCCCGCCATGCCACCGAATGCCTCCTCTTCTGCATTCCTGAAGTTCAATGAGGATGCAAGCATCAATCTCATTATCTCGGGAATGGACATCGGACAGGGATACCAGACTGTCATGGCTCAGATCGCTGCCGAAATCCTCTCCGTACCTCCGTCAAAGATCAGGGTGGAAACTCCCGATACCGACAGAAACCCCTATGAGTGGCAAACCGTTGCCTCGCATATCACCTGGGGAAGCGGTAATGCTGTGAAGAAGGCAGCCATCGATGCCCGTGATCAGATTCTTGACCTGATAGAAAGAGTGTATTGCCTTCCGAAGAATGAACTTTACCTGGAAGACGAAGCAGTGAAATGCCACACCCAGCCGAAGTTCATCAAGCCTTTACGGGAATTCGTCGTTGACGGTATCATGACCGAAGACGGCACCTTCAAAGGCGGTCCTATCAACGCACGTGGCATGTTCATGCCGGAATTCTCATCCACGAATGGTGACCCAGAAACCAGCCAGGGTGGACATCCCAATGTTCATTATACGGTGGGAGCAGGTGCTCTCATTGTTGAAATTGACCGGGAGACAGGCAAGATGCATGTCCTCAAGGCTGTGGAAGCAGTGGACGTAGGACAAGCGCTGAATCCCAGCTTGATCCACGGACAGATCACCGGCGGATTGCTTCAAGGTTTGGCTACAGTATTGTATGAAGACATGCGTTATGATGATAAGGGTAAATTGCTCAATCCTAATTTCACGGATTACAAGATCCCAACTGCAATGGATGTCCCAGATGAGATTGTCCCCATCATCATTGAAGTCCCTCAACCAGATGGACCTTTTGGTGCGCGTGGTGTGGGTGAACATACTATGCTTCCAGCAGCTCCCATGATCGCCAATGCGGTTGAAGATGCTCTTGGTATCCGTATCAAATCCATGCCGATCACGGCAGAAAAGATAGCCTTGGAAATGCTGAAAAAACAATAGAATATTCATAGGGCATCCATGTGATGCCCTATTTTGTTTTGTCTTACAAAATTTTAATTGCATAAATTCAGAATTTGATATAAGAGTATTCAGCTTCTTCTTGTACAATGTCGATGGGTCTGTATCCTTATGATCATGCCGAATATCATGAGTATCTGGTATGAAGGGAGAATTCATTATGAAAAAGACGCTCTTGCTTATCTTCTTACTATTATCCGTTTGTTCCATTTATTGGGCGATTGAAGACGACTCTTATCTGATCGTTCCCCGAGTGCGTATCGGTGCTATCACGGACAGTACTTCCGAATTGGATCTCATCAATCTATACGGAGTCGAAAATGTGGTCAGTACTGAATCTATCAATGACCAGAATGAGACCATCACGGAAACAACCCTGTTTCCATTCGATAACATGAAAACACTCCATATCATCTGGACTGATGGGAATTCCCATGCCGGACCCGCCATTGTTAGAATTGAAGGTCCAAGTACTTACTGGCATACAGCCGAAGGCATTTCACTTGGAACATCACTGATCCAATTGGAAATCATGAATGGAACCTATTTCTTTTTGACCGGCTTAAACCTTGAGCATCCTTCCACGATCACTGATTGCGGTTATGGAAATTTAAAGTTCCTGGGATATCGAACACCGGATGAAGAAGGCATTAAGGGAAAATCTTTGATATTAAGACTCGATCAGCCCGGCTCCATTCTTGAAAGGATCACAAATGAGGAATATGCCTCCATATCAGGAACAGGAACTTACAGATCAGACGATGTTGTCATGGAAAAGCTGAATCCAATCGTCAGACAAATTGACGTTGTATTCCCCGAATAAAACTGAAAAGGATAATTCATGTCTAAACCTCTCACAAACATAGTAGTCCTGGACTTGACCCGTGTCTTGGCAGGTCCTTATTGTACCATGATCCTGAGTGATCTTGGTGCTGAAATCATTAAGATCGAAATACCCGGAACAGGAGATGATTCCCGTGCTTATGGACCTTTTATCGGCAGTCGGAGTCTATATTTCCTGAGCATCAATCGAGGGAAAAAGAGTATTTCCCTAAATCTGAAAGACCAAAGAGGAAAACAAATTCTTCTCGATCTGGTGAAAAAAGCCGATGTCATTGTCGAAAACTATCGTCCCGGTACGATGGAAAAACTTGGATTGGGCTATGATGTCTTGAAACAGGTGAATCCCAAACTTATCTATGCTGCATCTTCAGGCTTTGGACATTCGGGTCCTGATTCCCAGAAGCCTGCCTATGATATTCTTGCTCAAGCCCTGGGTGGTATCATGAGCATCACTGGCTGGGAAGGAAGTGCTCCCACACGTGTGGGCATGTCGCTCGGTGATATCACCGCCTCCCTGTTTACGGCAATTGGAATCACCACTGCACTTTATCAGAGGGAAAAGACAGGTTTAGGGCAGAAGGTGGATGTTGCCATGTTGGATTGTCAGGTTGCCATCCTTGAGAATGCGCTTGTCCGTTTGCAGGCTGAGGGAAAGAATCCCCTACCCCTTGGAAACAGGCATCCCACCATCACACCATTCCAGGCTTACAAAGGTTCAGATGAGTATTTTGCCATAGCTGTGGGTAATGACAATCTTTGGGATACATTTTGCAGAACGATCGAGAAACCTGAGTTGATCAAGGATGAAAGATTCATTACAAATAAAAAGAGGACCGAGTACATTCATGAAATGAATGACATTCTCGACAGGGTTTTCATTCAAAGAACTGCTGAAGAATGGCTTGCTCTCTTTGAGCAGGTGAAATTGCCCTGTGCCCCAATCAACAAGATCGACCAGGTAATGGAAAATCCTCAGGTTCTTTCAAGAAACATGATCGTGGAAGTGGAAGACCACATCGCCGGAAAAGTAAAGATTGCCGGTAATCCGATTAAGATGGATTCCGTACCGGAAGAAATGACAAGAGGTAAGGTACCCGAAGTAGGTGAACATAATAGTGAAATATACGGCGATCTGCTCGGATATACCAATGAACAGTTAGAATTACTCACCAAGGATGGAGTTATCTGATGTACGTACGCTATGCCTCCCTGCATGATATCGCAGGGAAATTAAGAAACGGAGAACTCGATCTGATCAGTTACATCAATGATGCATGCGATTGGATTGACAAGACTGAACCGATTATCGAAGCCCTGCTGCCCGAACGAAACAGAAGAAAGAGATTACTGTTGGAAGCTGGTTTGTTGTTGAAGAAATTTCCCTTACCATCCACCCGTCCGCAACTATTCGGTGTGCTTGTAGGTATCAAGGATCTATTCAATATCGATGGTTTTGATACGCAGGCTGGTTCTTCATTACCTCCCGAGTTATTCCAAGGCATTGAATCAGCCGTTGTTACCGAACTGAAGAAACAAGGAGCATTAATCTTAGGTAAAACTGTTTCGACTGAATTTGCCTATTTTCAACCGGGTCCGACCAGTAATCCTTTGAATCCCAATCATACACCCGGGGGGTCATCCAGCGGTTCCGCCGCTGCTGTGGCTGCCGGATTTTGTCCTCTGGCTTTCGGAACCCAGACCATTGGTTCTATTATCAGACCTGCCTCCTATTGTGGTATCGCAGGCTTCAAACCCAGTTTTGGCAGACTATCTACGAGCGGTGTCTTCCCCTTCTCTCAATCTGCTGACCATATCGGTTTCATGACCCAGACCCTGGAAGACCTTACTTTTGCCTCTTCCGTAATCATTCCTGGATGGAAAACCCTTCCCCATCCGGAAAAGGCTCCTATCATTGGAGTGCCTACCGGTCCATTCATGGAACAGGCAGATCAGGAGACTATGGCAAGTTTTCTGGCACATGTCATGAAACTTGGCGATGCAGGTTTTGAGATCGTAGATCTCGATCTTTTCCCTGATATTGAGGATATAAACAGTAACCACAAAAAACTGATTGCCTATGAATTTGCCCTCAACCACACGAAACTATATTCGAAATACTCCAACTTATATTCCGTCCATTCCCGAAAACTATATATGGAAGGAACAGCCATTTCAACCCAGGAGCATAAAAATCTGGTGGCAAATCAATTGAGATTCCGAAACCATATCGAAGGCATCATGGATCGTGAAGGCATCGATATCTGGCTCTGCCCTTCGACCATCGGGAGAGCACCGAAAGGTCTTGCCTCAACGGGCAGTCCACTGATGAGCCTTCCCTGGACACATGCAGGTTTGCCCAGTTTAACCATCCCCCTCATTTCTGAAGACAATCCACTCCCTCTGGGCTTGCAGGTGATCAGCAGATTCAATAGTGATGAGTTCCTCTTTGTTTGTTCCAGATTATTGGCAAAAATGTAAGGTGATTCAAGTAAGCTAAACTTGCTGAATCTACCGTAGCGATTGCTTCAGCAATCGTGGGAACAGGATTGATCCTGTTCATGCCCGGAACGGGACGGTTTAAATCGTCCCTACGACGGCTAAAGCCATCGCTATGGAGTTGCGGTTTCCTGTTTTTTTATTGACTGTCTTCTCAAACCAATAATCTTCGCTTTATTGGGGCTTTAGCTCAGTTGGTAGAGCGATTGGTTCGCAATCAATAGGCCAGGGGTTCGAATCCCCTAAGCTCCACCATTTTACAAACCATCTCAGCAAGAGATGGTTTTTTTATTATTTGCTTCTTAAGATCAATACGGTATTAATAAAGCAATGCCCATAGGTAGCAATAGAATACACCATTGTTGAAAAGATAGAGAGGTCGTGTAAAGAGACACTTGCTGCCGTGTCTCATGATACCTGAAAGCATCCTGATGCTGTATCCGGATTATCCCTAGAAGATAGCATTGCTGAGTTGGAACGCATTCCATCCTGTAGCAGGCGTAATCTTCCCTGATCATAGGTAATCAGGTTGTGAGTGAAATAAAGTCAGGGTCATTCCAGAATCGTTCAAAATCATGGTCTTCTTTTGCTGACAATTTATTATTTGAATCTAATGATATCGACTTCTTAAGGTTAATCAGCATATCTTGTTTCTGTCCAGATAAGGAATAAACACAAGCCAGATTATAATATGCATTTACAAAAGAAGGGCTTAATTCTATCACCTTTTTATAACATTCTAATGCCTGATCAAACTGCTGCAGGTTTCCATAAGCTACACCCTTATTGTCCCATGCTGTAGGGTTTTCAGGATTAATTACTATCGCTTTATTGTAAAATTCGATAGATTTCTCAAAGTCCTTCAACATAGAATAGACGTTTCCCTTACTATTCCAGGCATCATATATATCCGGATTTATTTTAATTGCTTGGTTTAGATAATCAAGGGCAAGTTCATATTTGTGGAGTCTTGTGTATTCTAATCCTTTATTGAACCAGGCATCGAACATATCCGGTTTGATTTGTATTGCTTTATCAAAGCATTCAATTGCTTTTTCATACTCTGATATACTGGAATACATGTTTCCTTTGCCTATCCACGATGAATATGAATCCGGATTGATTTGCACGGCTTTGTCGAAATATTCAGTTGCTTTTTTAATCTCTCCGGCAGTACTATATACTTGTGCCATACTCTTATAAGGATTTTCTGAATTATCTATTGCCAACCATTCGGGAAGCTCTTTCTCCGCCAAATCAACCAGTCTATTTGTTTCAAAATGCAAAAATCTCAGCGAATAATCATTTGATTCAAGCTGCTCTCCGAAATTCTTCAGCAATGAAGTGTTGATAAAATACTCTTCCAGGATTTCTTTGTCCTTATCAGTGATATTCTCTGACAGGAAGAGACCATCTTTGATATTGTTTAACCTGTTTTTGATTTGCTTTGACCTTCTATTTGTGTCTTCTATTATTCTATCAACTCTTCTGTTTAATTCGTTATATTTAGCTTCCAATTCCTCTGATTTTTTCAGGGATCCATTTAATTGATGGATGCTTGCCTCAACCAAAGCAGACTGTGAAACCAAAGCATCTTCGTTTTTTGTTAGTTTCTCATTGAATACATCAAACTGCTTCTTCTGGATTGTTGAACGGTTAAACGGGATATAGATTCCGAAGATACCAATAATAATACTCATAATCGTAAAGAGAATTGCCAAGGTTGAAAGAAACTTATCATAAGTATTATAATAGAACTGATCTACCCGGTTCAATATATCCGAATCAGAGGTATTCTTATTATTTAGCAAAGTATAAACTGTAACGACAGACACCTTAGTTGTATCAACCCGGGCTGGATTGTCCTTCTTAAATAGCTGGGGGAATTTTGACTGCAAGGTCTTTTTATCAATTTGCTCGTAAGACAGGGAATCAATATTCCGCACTTGTTTCACTGTTCTGATATCACAACCGGTAACACATAAAGACAGCAGGAATGCTATTCCAATCATACAGAGAAGGTAATGACATCTTTGCATATTTCCCTCATAAATAAAAGTATTTTGACTATATTTATTAATTTCTAGTATAAATATATATGTCAAGCTTAATCGGATTTATTAATAGTGATGCCCCCATTTATTAAATCAGCTTAAATATTAGTGTGCTGGTTCATTATTAATGGGTCAGACCTTGTAGGTCGCTTTACCGGAGATGGGTTGAGGTTAGTTGAATATGAATAAAAATTTCACTTGCTTGAATATTACCTTTTCGTATATACTGGTTAAGATTGTAGATATGTATTTTCTCTCGGATAATCTGGAGGTTCTATGAAACAGATGATGTTGCTGCTTATGCTTGTTCTTCTATCAATTGTTCTCTCTGCCCAGGATTTAGTTCCATGGTCTAACATTCGTAATAGTGCTTATACATTTCAAAATACAATGAATTTCCGCTGCGAAAGCGCAGCAGCATTGTTCAGTGAACTTACTTTTTCATACAAGGCAGGTAACAGTTGGACGGAAGTGCCAATGACGAATATATCGAATCTGACTTACGAAGCATCTGTTCCTTATACTGTCGGACAGGATTTTCACTACACAATGAAAGCAAGGCGGGACAGCCTGGTTTGGCTTACACCGGCTAAAGTGACGACCACTTCATTTCCACCCAATATAAATGAGCTTTCATACATTGGATCGGATCCTACAGGAGATTCCAATTTGCCGGCAGTGACCAATCTGGATATCACGGGAACATATTTCGGTTATTCGGACACCAAATTCTATGCAGCTTTGGAAAGCGTTTCCGGCACTTATCCTACCATGACAGGTTTGACCGCTTTCAATGCGTATATCTGCGGAATCGTGAATCCGGAAGCATCCCTGGCTGATTCAACGATTTTTGCCATGGTGTATGTGAATGTTCCACTCTTTTATTCATCTGGCATATACAAGCTGAAATTATCACTGACTGATTTTCAGTTCACCAGGGTCGGAAGCATACAGTCTTCTGTTAGCAATGGCAAACTCTTCATGGCATGCAATATTAGTGATTTAACTGCTGAAAGCACTTTCGGTGCCTGGCCCAATATTTCCAACGCTCTCGTCTTTGATGCAGCCACATTCCAGGCAGGACTTTCTGGCACTAGCCTTGTTCCCACAATCGCAGATTGGGGACCTTATGCCACACTTTCATTTGATGATTACTATGTGCCTGCCTTTACCAACCACCTGCCTGTAATATCTGAGCCTATTGTCACACCTGCTGGTAATCAACAAACAGTAAGTATCACTTATTCAGACGAAGATGCAAACTATCCGCTAATTGCTGAAGTAATGCTCGATAATAACGAGATCTATCAATTAAGTACTCTATTACCCATCTTTTCTGACCCTGTTGTTTTTACCTGTTCGATTCCTGCCACAGGCTGGCAGAATGGAGTGATCAGGTTCAGTGATAACAACTCAGATTATGTGTCATGGTCAATTACTTCAACCCCTAACCATGACCAGACTGCAGCAATAGAGCCGACTTTGATTATCTCTCCGAATCCCTGGAAATCCGATCAGGCAAACCTAAAGATAAAATTCATGAATCAGAACCATGGCAAGGCAACCATATCCTTGTATAATATTCGGGGACAAAGAGTAGCTGAAATATCTTCCATTGACTCGAAAACAGGTTTGAATGAAGTTGCTTGGAATGGAAAAGATAACGATGGGAAGAAGGTTCCCGCAGGTATTTATTTCTGCAGATTATCTACTTCTTCGGAAACCAAAACGGTTAAATTTTTAGTTCTTGAATAAGCCCATACTTGTCCAATATCAAGGAGATATATGTTCATAGATTTTGCGAAGATTAAAATTGAAGCGGGAAACGGCGGGCATGGCTGCATCAGTTTCAGAAGAGAGAAATTCGTACCCAAGGGCGGTCCTGACGGCGGAGACGGCGGCAAGGGCGGAGACGTGATCCTTGTTGGTGATGAGAATATCAATACTCTATTGGACTATCGATTTCACAAGCACTTTCGTGCACAGCACGGCAGACATGGTTCCGGAAGCAACAAAACAGGTGAAAGCGGTGATAATCTCTATCTTCGTGTCCCATTGGGCACGGAAGTATTCGTTTTCGATGAAGAAAGGAAAATACGTGTCGGAGACATCGTCCATCACCTGCAGGAACTGATTGTTGCCCAAGGTGGTATAGGCGGAAAGGGAAATGCTCACTTTACGAGCAGCACACGTCAGACACCACGATTTGCCCAGGATGGCAAGCGCGGACAGAAATTCGAACTCGAATTTGTACTGAAATTAATGGCTGATGTTGGATTGGTGGGTTTCCCCAATGCAGGGAAATCAACACTTCTAAGCTCAATCTCAGCTGCCAGACCAAAAATAGCAGATTATGAATTCACTACACTGGAACCCTCACTGGGTGTCATTACACTTGGGGATTATCGTCATTTCGTGATGGCTGATATACCAGGTATCATCAGTGGAGCTCATGAAGGAAAGGGATTGGGGATCCAGTTCCTGAGACATATCGAAAGAACCAGGACTCTCCTGTTCCTAATCGATGCGCAGAATCAGGATCCTTCTGAAACATACAAGATATTGAAGACCGAACTTCATTTATATGACCCATATCTTGATAAGAAACCACATTTGATTGTCTTAAGCAAGGTGGATACAATTCCCGAGGAAGAAAGAAAAGAGACTTTGAAAGCGATCAAGGCTTCCTTCCCGGCAAATATAAGAAAGCATATCATGTCGATTTCATCGGTTACGCATTACCAACTCACAGAACTGAAAACCAAGCTGTATGAGATGATTCACGAAAATGACGGATAAGATCAGGGCATGGATTCGTCTTGCCGAGATCAAGGATATGAACTTTCAGAAAACCTTGAAACTGGTGGATGAATTCGGCGAACCAGACCATTTTATTGGGAAAAAGCACGAGGGTATTCAGAAATCCATATATCTCTCGTCGCAAAACAAGACTGACCTTGCAGACCCCAAAGAACCACATGACTGGGGACGCATCTGCAAGCTAGTGGAACGCTATGACATTCAATTCATTTCATACCTCGATGAAGAATATCCCTCCTTGCTGAAATCAATCTATTCAGCCCCTCTATATCTCTTTTACAGGGGAAAAATAACCAAGGCTGATCTGTCTCGTAATCTCGCAATTGTGGGAACACGCAAGGCGACCAATTATGGTAAGACCATGGCGAAAGAGTTCGCAACTACACTTGCAAAGTCAGGCTTCACCATCATCAGCGGACTTGCTTACGGTATCGACACGATGTCACATAAAGCAGCATTGGAAGCAGGAGGAAGAACGATTGCCGTCATGGCAACAGGCTGTGACCAGATCTATCCTCAAGCAAATAAGGAATTAGCGGAGATGATCGTCGAGAATGGCTGTCTCCTCAGTGAATACAATCCCGGGCAGAAAGCCGAAATGTGGAATTTCCCTGCAAGGAATCGAATCATCAGCGGTCTTTCCCTGGGGACTCTTGTTGTAGAAGGCAATCAGCAGAGTGGAGCACTCCTGACAGCGAAATTCGCATTAGATCAGAATCGTGACCTGTTTGCCCTCCCGGGGGATATTAATCGGGAAGAATCAAGCGGTCCGAATTCCCTCATCCGCATGGGTGCCAAGTGTGTGACTTCTTCCAAAGATATACTGGATGAATATCACATATCAGTCTCTCAGGACGAGCAGCAGTACTTCTTTCCAGAGCTAAGTCCTAAAGAGGATAAGATATACCAGTACATGCTCCAGAATCGTCCTGAAGTCTATTTCGACCAATTGATCGTAAATACAGGATACACTGTAGGTGAATTATCCACTTTATTATTGTCTCTTGAATTGAAGAAGGTTATACAAAGACTGCCGGGGAGTAAGTTTTCGCTAGTGTACTAGCGAAAACAATTAAGAATTAAGAGATAAGAATTAAGAATTATAAGAAAGGGGGGAATAATGAACTCGGGAAATGTTGTAGCTGAAAAGTCTTACGCTTTAGCTTTAAGGATCATCAATTTATATAAGTACTTTATTGAAGAAAAGAAAGAATGGATCATAACAAAACAACTTCTTCGTTCTGGAACATCAATTGGAGCGAACATTGAAGAAGCCTTAGGGGCACAATCCAAAAAAGATTTTATCTCCAAAATCAGTATTTCGTACAAAGAAACCAGGGAAACAATGTACTGGTTAAGATTATTGAAAGATGCAGGTTATCTGAAAGAAACGCAATTTCTATCGATGATGGAGGATTGTTCCGAACTCAACAGAATAATCTCATCGATTCTATTAACTTCAAAATCGAATGCTACAGAAGATCAGAATTCTGTTCATTCTTAATTCTTATCTATTAATTCTTAATTCCTTCTTCTATCTTCTCCCGAATCACATTCATCAGTTCCTTTCGTTCCTGTTCACTGAGAGGTGTTGTATCTATTGGGTCATGAAATTGTAAACTTACTTTGCCGGGGATGATCCTGTGTTCCTTCTCATAGATTTCATAAGTTCCTTGGATCGTGAAAGGTACAATGACAGCACTGGATAATAATGCCAGTTTGAGGCTTCCTTTCTTAAATGTACCCAACCCTCTTCCCTTGCTCCTTGTTCCTTCAGGAAATATCGCCATTGGATAGCCTTTTTTGACAGATTCAGCGCCTTTTGCAATGACTTTTACCGCATCATGCACGTTTGTACGATCCAGAAAGATACAGCGCATCGCCATCATCCAGAAACTGATGATGGGAACCCAAATCAACTGTTTTTTGGCAATGAAGCCCACAGATCGACCCACTCCTGCCACCAGGGCTGGAATATCAAGCATTCCCTCGTGATTGCCAATAAACACAAGATTCCCTTGCAGAGGTATTTTGTCTCTCCCTGTTACTTCCAGTTTGGTCCCTGCAAGCCATAGGATAAACTCACCCCAACTGCGAATCACTGTATTCAGCAGGGATATTCTGGCTTTACTCATCCCAAATAGGATGAATATCCCATATGGAATAAAAAGAACAAGAGAAACGATCAAGGCTAGACCAAGTGAGACAGCAACAAAAATGGTTCGGAACACGATACCTCCTCTGCAATGCTTGTATGATTGCCAAATCAGCATTTCTGACAAGATAATTCTGAATATTCCAAAAACTGAAGAAATATTTATGAACGAATTTCTGCTATTTCATGAAATTCTCGCTTGTGGGTATATGGATTTGTAGTTTGTAAGCATAAGCATTTCAAACAAATATATATTCACACCACATATGAGTCATATTCACATATTATCTGTAGGATCTAAAAGAAAAAGGATCGTATGATAAAGTACTTACTGTTACCCTATTGTTCTTCGTACTGTCTATTGGAATTCTCTCAGCACTGATCACAAACTATTACACTTTCAGTTCAATATTCAGCTTTCGTGGAGTCTTCCATTAATCAGGAGTACATTCATAATTCACTCCTCTGTGCTGTCATCAAGGTGCATAAGTAAACAAAACATGAAGGGATAGCTGTCAAAGGAAAGATGAAAACTACAAATGAATTTCCTTGATTGATAATAATTCTATGTATGAAGATTATTTATAAATATCAATAGTAATATATAAATCTTGACAACAAATCTGTTTATATGTAAATTTTAAATATCGTAGATGAATGCCTTTGTGTTTATAATTTAATACTTGTGAATAACAAATCCAAATAAGGCGGGCAACATGAAGTTCAAGTTTCTATTTCTTTCACTCATTTTTCTTTTCACAAATATCTATCTATTTGCCATATTGCATGTTACAACTGAACGGGCAATTGATTTCGGTAGTAAAAGCCTTGAGAATGTCATTGCATTATCAGATGGTCATTTTGTTTCTTTTAGTGGTTATGATGTAGATGTGTTTACTATTGAAGGTAATAGCTTGAACTACTGTCAGAAACTACACAGCAATCAATATTATGGTTCTGCTGTAACCTGTGGAGTCGACACAATTCTAGCAGTCACAAGGCAAAACAGACTCGATGTTTACATCTATGATACGCAAAATGGGCTAAGTTTAATCCGCAACTATACTGTGGACGAAATCGACAGCTATGCAGAACCTTATTGGGATAGTGTACTTACTGAAGATGTTTTAATAACTGATGAATTTATTGATAATGGTGATCTCAATACAAGTTGTTGCCAGAGTATTTATTCATTATCGGGTGTAGAAGAGCCAATTTTGAAATCACGTGCTTATATAAATCCAAATAACCGATTTTCTGGGATTACACATCAGAACAATCTCTACTATTATTTTGGATGCAATGGCGGTTTCTATGCCTCATCAACTCTTACAAATCAACCGACTGCTATTAATAGCCTTGACGTTGAAGGTAATAAGATTCTGGCGTGCAAAGTACTTGGTGGTGACCTATATGTAATTTCTATCGATGCTTCTTCACAAAGATGGTTATCAAAATTAAGAACAACCATTGTTGGAAATGTAGATTCAGGATCTGCTGAGTTCATTGTAGAAAAGACTTGGACGCAACAACTGGAGAATCTGGATTGGCCTGAAATCTCTGATGTCATTGACGGGTACGTATATATCACAATGGGAAACAATTCAGAGAATTGCATAGTAAAAAAATACGCCTTTTCAACCTCATCAGAGTGGCAAAATATCAGTACTCATAGCTATTCATATAGTTACCTACATCTAGTACCCACTCAAAATGGATTTCTTGCAGTGGGGGGGGATTATGCTCTATTATTAAACAACTTTTTAAATATCCAAGCCATCGTCCTAGCAAATAATGAGTATTGGTGGTGCTATCATGTCTTTCTGAATCGATATCTTATCCTCGATGATGGTGATTGGTTCAAGCTTTATGACTTGGATACGGAATGTTTTCTAAATTTCCAAACACCAGATTTATACCAAAATTATACTTATTATTATGGTGAAAACAAAATACTGTTCATCGGAGATCAGATCCAGGTCGTAACTTTGGGAAATGAGGGAATAACAAACATTTTATCATTTCCTAATGTCGATGACCTCTATCATGGCAGTGTCTTAGGAGATAAACTTCTGCTTTATGGAGATGATGGCATTTCAAAACATCTTTTTCTGTACCAGATCATAGGAAATTCCATCTCTCTGCTACATGATGAAGTGTCTGATCACTTTATGTTTATGATGCAATTTTATGACTCAAACCATTTTATCGTGAATACTCAAAATATGGATACTGGATTATGGACTATGTCCTTTTACCGTATAGAATCGGATAATTCATTTACTTTAATTAACACTTTTCAAACAACAGACTCGCGAATCTGTGTTGATAGAACAAAAGTAAGCACAGGAACATTCGGAGGGGTTGTGATTGATGTATCGCAACCTGACACTCCAGTTGAGTTAACCCATATCACTCAAATTGGGAATGGATTTGATATGACTTTTAATGGTCATACAAACTACCTATTGAGATCATATAATAACTCAATCCTGTTGGACGAGAATTTCCAGTATATTGATTACCTTCCCCTGTTTCATCCGCTATTCTTAGATGGAAATAGAATATTATTACCGGGGCCTACAAGCGCAGTTATCGTTACTGTAGATGAAATTGTTGCTAACCCACCTGATGAAGAAATACCGGTAAATACAATAACCCAGGTTTTAACTAATTACCCAAATCCTTTTAATCCAACCACTACTATCTCCTTTAACATGTCAAAACCATCACAAGTGAAACTATCCGTGTATAACATCAGAGGGCAAAAGGTTTCACAATTGCTCGATGAGAAAATGGCAATAGGACAACATAAAGTTGTCTGGGATGGAAAAGATGAGCATCACAAAGCTGTCGCTTCCGGGATTTATTTTACTAGATTAGAAATTCTTGGGAAAAACGTAACCAAGAAGATGATACTCCTCAAGTAATTTATTCAATAAATACAAAGCCGGTTGTTTCTGCAACCGGCTTTTTTATCACTTAAAAATATCACATGTGAATTTATTCTCTAACTGTCGTCACCTTATAGAATGCCTTCTCCTGTGTAAAGGTGACCGGGTCATAGAACACCGTCTGGCTGGAAGGTACTGTACCAATCATGACAGCGTCCGAGAAATCCTGTTTATAAGCTTTGTACACATTATAACCTGTCGGAAAACCAAAACCCTCAGGGGGAGACCACGTCAAAACAGCCCTCTCGTTTTCTTCATCAATCACTACACTTAGATTAGTAGGTGCAGATAAAGTCGCGGAACCTACATTCAGGGTTAAAGGTATGATGATGACCGGGTTTGCTGTGCAGTTACTGGTTATGGTGATCTGGGACGTATAGGTTCCCGGTGAAAGTCCAATGGATGTAAACTGCACCATATACGAATAGGAGCTCATTGGACCAATGGAACCCGTGATATAATTGGTGGTTTCAAACCTTGTCCATGGAGTGGATGTTTCTTCATAACTCTGCTTAGTGACAACTACCTTGTCCACGCATATGGTATAATAGGTTGAACCTGCTCCAACAAAGGAAATGTAATAAGTAGACGAAAGATTGGGTAAGGTGATGATCTCTCTCGTCCAATCCGAAATTCTTGTCGAATAAGAAGCTAATTGGGTCCATGTACCACCTGATGAAGTCTTGTAATACACTCCCAAGCCTCCGCTTCCCCCTGATTGCGTTGGTACCTGTGTATGCCAGAAAGTGAGAATAGCGGAAGTGGCGAGACTTAGATCCATAACGGGTGCGGTAAGCCTTGTAATAGCAGCGGCAGTCAAGCAGGTAAACCTGGCATTGTATAGCCCATCATAAGCTGTTGTCGGATTGCTGTTATTATATCCGCCTGTAGCCACTGTCCACGGACGGCTGCCTGTTTCATTCGTGGACGTCCAACCCAACGGAATCGTACTCAGTGTCGGGAAAGTTTCATTCAGCATACTTTGTGTCGTGCAGGGCAGATATGCCAGAAAGTTGACTGTCGGGCTGTTCCAATTGGAGATATGCAAAGTTTCCACAGAATAAGTGTCCACATCCAGGTTCTCCGTGAATGATTGCGGCCACCATTGGATATCCGGATTCGTATTGGTGGAATATGCAGGTATTGTTAAATGATCAAGAAATGCCTTCCCCACATGGGTGGCCCCACTCCCCTGGGTATATTCCCATTTGAAAGTGTGTACTCCGGAAGTGACACTACCACTACATATTCCCCAACTATAATTTCCAGTCCAAGTCTGAATCAATGCCCCATCGATGTAGAGTTTGAGTACGTCATTATTCAACTGGGAGAAAATCCTTCGATAGAATGAATAAGTGCCTGCTGTAGTTATATTCAAGGTACAGGAGAGCACACTGGTCTGACCTGCTGTGGATATCTCTCCTGAACGAACATCCTTGCTACCGCAGAATGGGTCATAAGTATCGAGATACCAATCAGCATTCCCGGAAGTGACCCAAGGTAGTGTTGCCAGATAAGTTGCTTCAAATTCATCTGTTGCAGAATTTAATAAATACTCCCCGACTGTATAAAATGACGAACTGCCCGCATTATTAAAAGCTTTTGCCTTGATGCTGTGAGTACCCACTAAAATTCCGGTAGTATTCCAATCCCAGTAATAAGGAGAACTTGAATCTGTATATGAGGGAGTGGTTGCATTATCCAAGTAAAATTCAACCCTATTGATACCTGTACCGGCAAGAGGATCAGTTGCAAGCACTTCTACCCTAATAGTTGTACCGACAATAATCCCGTGTGAAGTAATGGGGGTTGTGATTTTGCAATAAGGGATGCCGCTACTCACACTATTGACTGCAGCTTGTGCGTTAACCAAGCCATAACCTGTATACTGATCCCATCCCGGGTGAGTGGTTGCATCCATATCAATAGCTGTTGCAGCAAGAACTGTGTATACTTGGTTTGGGGTCAGAGAGGGATTTAAGCACTTGAGAAGAGCTGCCACACCTGCAACATAGGGTGTGGCACAGGATGTTCCGTTGAACCACCGCTCATAATCGTCAGAACTGTATCCTCTTCCTCCCATGATATCCGTAGTTGGCAAAATCGTTGGACCCATGATATCCACAGAATAACGGTCAAAGGAACTGGAGCCCCAGTTGGAACCCCACCAGTACTCCCCATCGGCAGAAGTGGGAGATTTTCTTTGTCCATCAGGACTTGCTGCTCCCACGCTCATGACATAATAATTATAAGCGGGATAGCAAATGGGAGAATGATTATCATTCCCGGTTGCAGCGAACATTGGTATCCCGGCATTATAGGCATAGAATAACTCGTTATCGTAATAAGTATTATCAAGTGATCCATTCGTGGAACCGAAACTCATGCTAATCACATCCGCCCCGTGGTCTGCAGCATAAACCAGTGCATTTTTGATACCTGTTGTACTCAGATATCCCCAACTATCTGCTACCTTTAGCGGCATTATGGAGCAATAGCCTGCAACACCGGTAATTCCAAGAGAATTGTTCCCTTTCCCGGCAGCGATACCTGCTGTGCAGGTGCCGTGTGCTTCATTATATGTATAATCAGGATATGGGTCACCACATCCAAAGTCGTAGCCTGTCACATAGCGGATATCAGGGTGGATCATCTCAAAGCCTGAATCTATGATCGCTATGATGATGTTGGCATTACCCAGGCTCTGAGCTCCGTCCCAGGCAAGTTGTGCATTGCTGTCAAATCCTGCCAAACCGACATGAGTACCGGAATGGCTACCACCCGGATTGTTCGCTGGAGACCATGCCGGGAACTGAACCGTATTGTTATGTCCCCAGTTGTTCGCATAAAAAGTATCATTGGGAGTAAACATTGGATAAAAGTAATGATCCGGTTGCACTTCTTCAATCCATTTGCTCTTACCAAAATCCGTTACAGCTTTCAAAATATCAGTTCCCACAGGAACCTGGACAACAAACCAGCGATTAAATCCGGTTTTTTCCTCCCAGTCCGTATCTTTGGGTCTGATATGAGCACGAATCACTGCCGTTGCTTTCAGTACAGACAGTTTCCCATCCAATTCCCTGATCCCAAAGGCTGATGAACGGGTATTGTATTCTTGGGGTAATTGCGTCTGCGTAATGGCTTCCTTCGTCAGTTTCACCAGGAATCTGTCACAGGCAAACTGCGGTTTGGGTTTATTGTCACCCACAGGAGCATTGGCATGCAGAAATGTGAATGTCATGGTAAGGAAAAAAAGAAGTATAAAGAGTCTCTTCATAAATCACCTCACAAATCATGATTTGCAATGTAAAATGAATAGGATTCGATATTCTTGTTGTAAAGATAAAAATTATAATTCTATGATAATCTTTGAGATGAGTGCTTTGCTTTGCGACTTTTACTTAGTGGCACAACAAGCAAATACCCATCAACCTACTAATCGATTATCAGGCTTCCACCATTGAACATTACGGTATTATTACGGTATCATTACGGTACTAATACGGTAAATTACCGTATTAGTACCGTAATGGTATGGTATTGGTACTGTATTGAATTAAACGCGAACTATTAAAAGATAATTCTGCAGCTATAAAGAGACAACTAAAACTGCAAATAAGGACACGAAAACTGCAAATCGGGATTTTGGGGCTAACTTTGGCAGTTCATGGCGACTGACCCTCATCGACAAAACGGACACCATAAACTGCAAATAAGGACACCATTTCTGCAAAAACGGTCACGAAAACTGCAAATTTGCTTTCCCAAATCTTAACTTACGAGATTACAATATGATATGATTTTAGAATAATGACCATTGACGTGACCTAAACCCTGATCAATACAAGGTTGTAGACCAGTTGTGGGTTATCTCCGGGTCTGCCGATACCGACATTGATTGTGAGCTTAGTGCCATTGAGTTTGATATCGTTTATGAATAATAAGGTATCGCACATGGAAGTGAGGATGACCTGCGGTTCAATGGTATAACCTTCTAATGTATGAACAGAGTATTTATCGGCACCGATGATAGCCGGTACTTGTCCGGTCTGATCTCCTTTGCCTTGGTTGGCTGTGAGAGTCTCGTAGCTTAGCTTTGAGAAAAGCAGACTGCTGGATTTGATATGCTTTGATGTTATGCAATCTTCTGCAAGAGCTTCTGCGGTAATACAATTCTTCTGAAAGGCACTTTTATCCAGCTTGCCGATGATGGTTACCTTACCGCTGTTACCTCCGTGTCCGTCGGTCTTGTTATCCCATATTTCATATAGACCGTTATCCTCTTCAGTGAGCCTGTCAGTCTCGTAATAGCCTGAGTCTGGCAGGAATTCTCTGAGACTGATGCCGGAGTCGAAAATCTGTCCGGGACGTACCAGCCGAACTTCCAGATTGGAGATGGGGACTCTGGATGAGCCAAGCATCTGGTAATAGCTGATGCCAAATTTATACATGGTCTGCTCCTATATTTATTTAAATCTTTATTTCTTTATTTATTGATTAGGTGAGACTGAGGGTCTCTTCCGTTATCTCCACCCACGAGTTAAAATCGATAAATGGCAGAGTGCCGGTATATCTGCTGATAGCTGTGAACTTGATTTTATCAGGCTCAGAGTGCAGGTCATCAGTGCATTTGGGGAGGGATTCGATGGTGACAGGGAACTGCATCTGATGGCTGTGCCCTTCCTGCTCGTACTCCAGAAAGAAATCACCTTCCTGAGTCAGGAAGTACAGCATGGCATTGTATTCAGCAGGCAGGAGATAGGCTTCGATGCTGAAGCTATCCTCTCTATATAAGTCTCTCCTTTTGATGAGAGAAGGGTCAAAAGCATTCTTCTTCTCGATGCGGTACTTCTGCTTAGGTTCGTAATCGACCTCTCCAGTATCGCAGGTGATAATACTAATCCCGCTGTCATCTCTCCTGATCATTCTAAATCCGATAATCATATCAGCCATGCCTTGATCTTGTATTCATCATTGATATAGTCACGTTCCACCTCAGTAACGGCATAGATGATGTTCCTGATCCTGATTTTGGAATATAGGTTCAGACTGTAAGTGGTCAGACTGTCTATGGTCGTATCTATCTCCCACTTGGCATCATAGAAGTCAAACAGGTATTGAGTGACAAAGGATTGCAGTTGCTTCGTATCTCCGGTCAGGATTTCCAGGACTGAAGCATCTGCTCTCTCCTGATTGCCACGCTTGGTGGTTAAGGAGACAACATCCTCATCGGCTATATCTATTATAGTAGAGTTGTAATTGTCCTTGTTACGGAAGATGATGGTGCCACTGGGATCGGTATAGATGGTTGCATTATAGAGCAGAAGCATCATCTGCAGGGTTTTCAGATTGGGGGTTTTCTCATCTGAGTATTCAGTATAGGCTTTACCGGGATGAAGATGAGCCGGAAAGACATTGCCATGAAAGTAAGATGAGATTTCGACATTGACTGTGTGACTGCTCCCATAGCTATTGCCGTCCTGAATGGCAGTCGTTGTCAGAGTGTTGAGATCTGTCTCTAAGATGCCATACTCATTAAAGAAGGTAATGAAGTCAGCATACTCAGTATCCAGATCAGTGAGGGCAAGCTTCCAGTCGGTGCGCTTATCATATTCATGGATGACCGGACAGATGTTATTATAGTAACGGTATATCCTGCCTCTGTACTTGCCTTGGTACTGGATGCTGGTCGGACCGGTATGAGTAGCTTGGATAATCTTCTTATAGGCAAAGATGAAGGTTACTGTATTGGAGATGGTATCGATCTTGTATCCCCACTTGGGTGCTGTCCATGAGTTGGCATGGAAGACATAAACCCAGCCACCTCCATTGGGTAGCAAGACCTGCATATCCTGATATTCGGCAGTACTGAGAGGAATATTCTCCACATGCACATTGGGCAGATTGCACTGATTGGAATAGGGTACGTCAATGGGGATTTTAGCTTCGATATCCTGCAGGAAGTAACCTAATATATAGTAAGGCAGATAACCTCCTGTAATTCCATAATAATGCTCAATATCACTGTAAACGGAGAGCAGTTTGATCTTATCATAACAGGTCAGCTTCAGGATACCGGAAGCGATATCAAAGCTCAATTGAGAGGTATCTATGATGCCGGAGAAGAAGAGAACCGTATCCCTATAAATCTTCACTTCGTATTTACTGATATAGCGTTCATGCTCATTATTACCTGAGAGGATATAGGTACTGATCCAAGTGGTGGGGAAACACTCAAAGAGCAATCGTTTGGGTTCTCTACTGTAATTGGAGACAGATGCCAGTTTATCAGAAGATACGCTCAGCGATAGTACTTGTCTGTCATCTGTTGTATCTATCAGACTATGCTTAATCTGATTGTAATCAGGGTCATCAGTCTTACCATTGATAAAGTCTATTCTAAAGAGGTTCATAGTTATACTTCACTTCTGATCAGTTTGCCGGTATCTGCAATCCTGCTAATCTTCACAGGGTCATTGGATAAGGGGTCAACATGGATATCGATAATAGGTTGGGAGTCCTTGAGGTTCTGCTTCATCTCGACTATCTCTTCTTTTAAGGCAGACATTATCTCAATCAAAGTGGAGAGACCACCGCTACTGTTATTTGCTATACTTCCACCTGTACTAAAGACTGAGGATGCGTTTCTGGGGATGGGGATTTCAGGAATCGGGAGTCCGGCAAAGGCTAATCTTACCTGGCTCATGGGTGCGAAGTTCAGGAAGTCAAACAGACCTCTGCCCAAGGCTTTTACTCTGTCCTTGGCGGTTATATACTCGTCACCTTCGGCTTCAATCAGGATACCTCCACTACTATGCGAGTTACCGACCAGCATGCCACCCCGGGCAGCTTTGGGCGGTTCTGTCTTGGAGATGGCTGCTACATTAGCCAGACCTGCTCCCACGGCTGCGGCTGCAGCAGCGATTGCCAGTCCGGGTCCGACTATGGGAATACCCACCATAGCTTTGTAAGCTCCGGTAGCTGAGGCATAGGTATCGACCATCGCCTGAGCTACTGCCAGTGTCTTCCAGAGGGCAAAGCCTTTCTTGCCGAATGCTTCCGAGGTCTTGGCGAGGTTACCCAAGGTCTGACTGATGCCTTCTATATGCTTCTGGTCGAACTGGTCTCTGACTCTGGCTTTGGACTGCTCTATCTGCTTGGTGATCTGCTCTTCAGTCATACCGGCTTGAATGAGCTTTGCCTTCTTATTGGCATAGTAGTTATCTATGGCATTCAATTGTGCCTGGTATTGATTGTTATCCAAATCCAATTGGGTCTGGCTGAACTCGAACTTAGCATCTGCTGTTTCTTGCAGATTGCGGTTCTCTTCATCAATCAGTCTCTGCTTCTCCCGTAGTTCCGTCTCAGTCTGCTTAATCCTCTGATTGGCAGCTTCCAACTCCACTCTGGTCATCTCTCCGGCATAATAGGAAGTGATAGAAGCCAGCAAAGCCTCTGATGCTCCCAACGCAGTTGCCTTGGCAAGTTCGGCATCCCGCTGGATTTCCAGTTCACGTTGCTTGCGCTGGGTCAG
>DAONDQ010000035.1:0-25347 GCA_035402645.1 Candidatus Cloacimonadota bacterium
TATTTATATATTTAATTAATTATCAATTTATTATAATCTTGATTGTTGGGGAAAGACTTTAATCGAACATAAAGAACTATGGAATTCATTTGGTCTTTACCATACAATTAATGTTAAAATACTTACTGCCTTCTTCTTGCATCATTGACTGTAGTTGTGCAGCATATTTCTGTTCCACCAGAAAACTGTCGAAAATGGTATATATAATGGCATCAGGGTGAAGATCAATAAATTTCTTATAAATGATTTCATTTACCAATTCGCTTTCCATCTTCATCGTAGTGTTGCTGAAGTTTGAATATTTTTCGACTTTCAGGCAATCAATAATTTCTGAAATTCTTGGTAACTGTTTCAGCATATGTTTTCTATACTTATTCCTACTGGTTATCTTGCCATTAAACCAAAATTTCAAGACAATATCCTTGATCTGATCACGATTAAGTTCTTCATCCGGGAAGAAAACACCCTTGAATAAACGGTAGAAGTCTCCGCCAGTAAGAATTTCCTTATACAATTCAAATTCAACCTTATATTTAATCTTTTTATAGTCAGAGTCATATTCCGGGGTAAACGAGTTAAGGATTTTATAAACGGCATATGCATTGAAACTGCTGAAATCAAGTTCAACAAGGTTATTACCATCATTATCGTAAATGAACTTTCTAAGTTCTCGTGGCATTTCGGTCACTGGAGTGTAGAAACGATTGCAGGATATGCTGTGTGTGACTTTTATTCTTCTGTTCCTGATATTATTTATTGAAATCTGGTAAGAGTTGTATTGTTTAATATTGATCTGACCAGTGTCAAGCAACTCCTTAGAATGTTTATTTGCCGCATCTACGTCAAACCTAATATTGTGCAGTGCATTATATTGATGCATCAGTTGCTTGTTGCCTGTAATTTTCGATAGATCAACCTTGACTGTTTCATTTCTGCTTCTAACGCCCCATTTATAGTTTATTTTCTTAACGATGCTTTCTTTATACAGCATTTGGTGTTCGAGGACTGGTGTTGCGGAGTATTTTTCTCTTAACCTGAAGTAATAAGCCTTAGCAGATTTCTTGTATTTGTTTGGCTTATTGTCATCGAGGTATTCAATGACCTGAAGTGTGTTTAAAATACCCCAGATAAACCTGAAGTAATTCTTGGATTTAACTGGTTCGATATCCCTGCTGAACATTTCAATCAAGTCTTTATTATACCAGCATCTCAGTGTTTCCACATCGGAATGCTGCCTGTCCAAAAGAACATGAATAAAATAATAGAGTGCCGGGATGTGCTTAATGATCTGCTTACCAGTTTTCATAGACCAACTACTTGAGCCATCATCCCTACGCATTGGTACAAAAAATGGCATGTCAGGTTTGATTAACTCTTCCAGCACCAGATTCTCTGGCTTATTCAAATTAATGCTGATATATCTATATTTCTGTTTCTTCATCATCTTATTTCCATAATACTTCAACCTATTTCGATAATGAGTACAAGGGGGGTAATTGGTGATTTTGTACCATAAGTACAATCATGTACTCATTTTTAATTTGCTAATTGATCTTCAGGTTAATAGAACCAGTCTGATCAACTTCATTGAGAAGCCTTCTTACGCTTTCACGAATGATTTCAGATACTGAGATTCCGGTCTTTTTACGAATATCTCTTAATCTCGTGACCATCGAATCATCCATCCTTGAGTAAAGGATTTTCTTTTTCTTTTCATATGCTACTCTGTAGCCTTCAACTGTTTCATTCATAATGCATTTGTATTATTATAGTATTATTTTTGTTTGATGGTTGCCCATCTTATGTATTCATAAATACGTACATGTTATGCAATAGCCACTTCTCCATCAAAATCTTTTTGTGAATGTTGACAACCCAAAGTAGGTATGAAAGTGGAATTAGAACAGTGACAGTGGTATTTAACCCGATAAAAACCGAATGTCACTCTCACTATTATTGTTGAAATTCGATTTTTCTCTTGCCACTTGTCTGCCTATTATTTTTCAATATTCACATTCTGATTCTTCAACGATTTGATAAACCAATTTAGTAAATGATTCACGATAGGTATCGACATCCCTCTGTTTCCCGTCTAATGCAAATGCAGCCTGAGTGCTTATTGCGGAAATATCTTCCCAGATTATGCAATAAATTTCAACAGTATAAAGCATCAGGTACATATATAGACCCCTGTTGCTGTATTCATCTTTCTGTTCCACTACTCTTGACATTCTTATCTTCCTTGATAGTACTCGTTTTATCGACCAAAAAATGTTTGATAGATAATCACCATAACTTGAAGTTAAGGGAGTGCCAATCAAAAGCAGTTTGTTTTCTTTGGTTGCGGTTTTAATGATCTTTCTGATACTATCGACAAACTCTTGGTCTGACCTCTTAATCAATCTATTACTTTTCATAATAATTAATTTTTAAGTGAATTTTTACGTATCCAATTGTTGTTATTCATCTCATTCATTCTGAAAAAGAGAGAAGGGCAATCCACTTCGATATCTTCTAACCAGAAATCAAAGCCGAATGCAAACGCACCATTATCATCCACGTAGTCATATGTCTCATAGGAGATTCTCAGCGTAAGTAGAGCCAACTCAATAAAGTGAGCATCTGTAGCATCAGAAGTGTAAACACTGATTAAACCTTCGCCATTTACATAATGAGTGTGAGGTAGTTTTTCCAAGACCCAGTTAGGGTCGATTTCAATTTTTTTCATATAGTACATTTTTAAAATTTTTCATATTCACAAACCTTTAATCAATACTCAAAAGCAATCCCTACGGCATTACCATGCGGCAATGCTCCATATCCATAGTGTGTTTTGGTTTGTACGTGTAACCGACAGGTTACATATCAGCAGTTCCCGTTTGAAATAGGGGCAGTGTGTCTGATGATGTAAAAATAACATCTAAAAACACGACATGCAAGTGTTTTTCAAGTGCTTACAAAGAATTTACACTAAAATCATTCTTAAATAAAAACTGTGTAATAAACGCACGGTTTTTAAATAAAAATTGTCATTAATATTGATAATCAATGACATAGAAAATTAGACCAAATTTGCAAATAATTCGAGGTATTGACGAATGTTAGAAAATAGTTGATGGTGATTTTCAAAAAATGACTAAAAAACGTCACTTGTTTAGGTTAATTTCTTGTCTTGAACGTCAGATTTTCGAATTTCATGAAGAAATACTGATCCACAATCCAAATGATACTAACGAGTTATTTGGAGTAAAACCGAGTGCTATTCGATGTCAGCAAACAGTTCTCGTAGCGTTATTTCATAGAAGTCAGCCAGAGTGTATAAACTCTCAATTCGAAAAAAACCATTGTTTTCAATTTTCGATAAACTGGTTCTTGAAAGTCCTACACCCTTCGATACCTGCTCCTGTGTATAACCGGAGTTTCTTCTTAACTCACGCAGGAACGTGGAGAGATAGGAATGTCTGGGATCAGTCTTATATGTTGTCTCTGGTGTCATTTATGATATGTTCGGTTTAATATAAATACGTGTGTAAACATAAGTTGACATGAAGTCAGAACATAATTATTGTTTTGTGTTCCTTTTGGGTACTATAATATGCTATTTCGTACCTGAGTGAAAATACTATGTGCCATATAATGAATGTTATAACCGTAAAACAGGTGATTTTTTAGTGATTTATTGAAAATAACCAGATTCTCTCCCCTGCACTTAAAGCGTCATCCTCATTTTTAAATTCCGGCAGAGAAGATGTTAAAGGTCTTTGAAGAATTCTTCAGGCAAGATACTGTGCTGGTTCTTATAGTACATCAAAATTTGGACGAGAGATGAAAACTGAAAATTCAATGTACCACACTCCATATTATAGTAAGTATTGCGTGGAATTCCGATTTCTTCTGACAGTTGGATGTAACCTTTCTTTTGATCTTTCCTGAGTTTCTTAATCTTTTTCCCCAACTGTTTCATTAATGTCTTCTGCTCTTCTGATATGTTATCCGGTTTTTTCACGATGAGTTTTATTTCAAAGTTATAAATATTTTGCCCTTATGTATGGGGAGTCGAAAAAATAACTATATTTGCCCTTACATATGGGTAACGCATGAAAAGACGATTCAGACATGAAATGTATATTACCAATGAGAACACCATGATCTGGTACATGCTCCTAATTGAAGTTAATGAGAAGGATACTCCGTTGCGACTGTATATTATACCAATGCCCCAGCCTGATCACAGGTTTAAAATTTGTCCGTACATAAAAAATTAATAAGCATGAAGAAAGTCGCATTATATGTTCGTGTGTCAACATCAGAACAAACAGTTGAAAACCAGCGAATCCGGTTAGTTGAATATGCTGAAAGGAATGGTTATGACTATGATCTTTATGAAGAAGTTGAATCCACTCGGAAGACCCGACCCGTCAAGCAATCTCTTCTCGCACGGCTACGAAATCATGAATATGACGCTGTAGTCGTTTTCAAACTGGATCGCTGGGCACGTAGTTCAACTGAATTAATTTTGGATACAAAAGAATTGCTGGACAAGAATGTTGGCTTTATAAGCATATCGGATAACCTTGACTTTTCAACCGCAGCCGGAAAGTTGCAATTCGCCATCTTATCAGCATTTGCGGAATTTGAGAGAGAACTGATCCGGGAGAGAACAATTGAAGGTTTGAGAAGAGCCAAGTTGCAGGGGAAGAAGGCTGGGAGACCCAAGGGTTCAAAAGATACCAAGAAGCGGAAAAGGTCGGGATATATTCTCAGAGAGGCAAGAAGGAAGCAGGATGCGGATTTGGCGAGAGGCAATTATAAGTCCATCTCGTCTTATATTTGATAGTCTATTATTATATGGCTGCTTTACTTATCTTTCCTTGGAAATAGTCAAAGAGAGCATGGTAATAATTGTAATAAGACCTTTTTGAAATAATGACTTCGACCCCCAGATTCCTCAGAAGGTCAATTTTACCCATTGCTTTTTTTGCATGTTTTTCGGGGATGTAATATATTATCCTGTTGCTAATAATATCCCCATTGCGTCTTCTTTGGCGTGCCCAATATGTCAGTAACCACCATAAATCTATTTCTATAAAGTCCAGCCTTAATCCTATAATATGAATATCATTTTTGAAAAAGAAATCCACCCATGAATCGTAATTCACAGCATTGTTTTTTAATCTTTGAATTAAGTCCTGTGGCGGGACATTTTTCGATGCATAATTAGTCCCAGTGGCAACATAGTTTCTCAGCGCCTGTAACTGTCCACTGTATTGCTCATACCCTAAGGTAATTGTTGAGGTGATATGACAGTCTCCGTGAACATGCCAGACGTTTTGAATTCTTCCAGAATACTTTCTGAAAACACTATATCTGGTTTCTTTTATTATGCTGGCATTTACTGGCGTGTTGGTTTGTTCAAGAACAAAATCATAATTTGAAGTAATTATGTGCTTGGGTTTGAGGCTGAAAATTCGTTTATGTATTGAGTTTACCTTTATGTTTTGAAGAAAGTTCTTTATGAGTGTTTTCAAATCCTTTTCGCTCTGAATGCTCCTGTTGTTTAAGCCCCACCATAAATAATTCTCATAAACTAATGGGAAGTTACTTTTGAGGTCTTTGGGGGGATTAGGAGATTGTGTCACTTGCTGCAGCCCTTGGACAAGTTTCGCCCAATTATTGTTCTTCCTAAGATTATTAATTCCGTTTCCAATAAATAGGACATCCCTGTTGGGATCGAACGTATTTTGAATTTCATTCCTATTGTTCATTTTTCATATTTATAAGTAAGGCTACAGGACTATGTTACAAAATTGCCAAAATACTCCCCTAAATATTTCAATGATACTTCTCACAGTTGAAAACGCTACTATCCCCCCCTGTATTATTAACATTAAATAAACGACCGATTATTTGATTCTTTGTAGCATTCATTAGTTTAAAATTGAAATTTATCTTTTCTATTCATAATAAACTTCTTAACTTTCATGTCCCTTTACTGCAATACAGGGAATTCAAAAAATGTTGGGATCAGGTAAAAAGGGGGTTGCTTATATCGCATATTTTTACTCGTTATTAATGAAATACATAGTGCCATGCTGAGATTGTTTATAAGTTATTCACATGTTGACGAAGAACTAATTAGAAAATTCATTAACCACCTCACCCCACTTAAAACAAATGGGTTGATTCATGAATGGTATGACAGAAGGATTGAAACTGGCAGAGAGTTCCTGACGGACATAGATAATAATCTTAGCAATGCTGATCTAATATGTTTAATGATATCCGATAATTTCTTGTCCTCTCAAGCATGTCTTAATGAAAAGGACGAGGCATTACGTTTAAGGAATGAAAAGGGAATAAGGGTCATTCCAATTATTTTAAGTAGTTGTGCATGGAATCTTCACAAAGAACTAAACGTTTTGTTAGCAACTCCTACTGACGGCAAACCCATTTCATCATTCCCAAACAGAGATGATGGATGGCTTGCCGTAGTAACATCAATTAAAAATGTTTGTTCCTCAGTTGGAAAGATAAAAAAACTTAATATTTCTTCAGGTTTTGACGCTTTCTTAAATAGTGCTGAAATATTATCGAAATCCCACAGTACAAAAGACACCTTACATCTCAATGATATATACGTACCTCCTAAATTGAAACAATATAATGGAGAAGAAAATCTCAATAAATATGACTCCCAAAACCTCCACAAAGATGTCGTACGGCTTGGTAAAATAATTATTGCGGGAGAAAATCAATCAGGAAAAACCACATTATGCAAAGTACTGTTCAGAATATATAGGGAACTTAACTTTATCCCTGTTTACTTGTATGATGAAAATCGATTTTTGGGTAATCCACATTACAAACTTGAAAAGGTATTTCTTGAGCAATATGATGCAGCATCATTAGAGGAATATGATTCAAGCAGGATCGTACCAATAATCGATAATTTTCACTTTGCTAAGCATCAGGAAAAATATGTTGAGCAATTTGCGATCTATGCAAATCAAGTAATTATTGTTGATGACATTTTTGGATTAGATATAAAAAACCAGAATTTAATCAAAGAATATTGTTGTTTCAAAATCCGGGAATATACTGCAGTCGAACGTAACGAGTTAATTAAAAAATGGATACAAATAAAAGAGGAGGCAAATATCGAAATTAATCCCAACTCATTACAAAAGAGTTTGGATGAAAAATCTGAAATGATTGATTCATATATAGGAGTCATCTTTGGGAAGGGCATTATGCCATCCTATCCTTTCTTTATTCTTTCATTGTTATCGGCACAGGAAACCTTTAAACCACTTGATTCGGAGATAACTTCGCAAGGGCATTGTTATCAAGCATTGATCTATTTATTTTTAAGAAAAGAGGGAGTATCCAATGATCAGATTGATATCTACTCTAATTTTCTTACTGAACTGGCTTTTTGGATTTATATAAACAACGGACGCAGCCTGAATGACTCTGATTTTGAAGAATTTTTGAGATACTATGTTTCGAAATTTAACCTACCAATACAATTAAATGAAATTTTAAAAGTCCTGTCAAAGGTAAATATTTGCAAGTTTGATTCTTTCAATGAGTTCAACTTTTGCTATAGTTATATTTATTATTTCTTTGTAGCAAAATATTTATCCGAACACATAGATACACAGCAAGATATAGTGAACGGCATTCTTTCAAATTTACATAAAGATGAGAATGCCTATATCACAATTTTTATATCTCATCATACCAAATCAAATTCCCTGCTTGACGAACTTTTACTTGATGCTGAAATCTTATTTGAGAACTTCCAACCTTCCACACTTGATTCCGATGAATTGTCCTTTTTCGATAAACATGCCGAAAAGATTGTGCAAGCTATCCTTCCATCTTATCAGCATGATCCAAAGCAGGAGAGGGCGGAAATGCTTAAACGCAAGGCTGATGTTGAAGATAGGATGAATGATGACAGAGACCATTCCCATTCTGAAGATAATGAAGGAGATGAGTCTGAGCTGCTGACTAATCTAAGACTTAGTATCAAAACCGTGGAAGTGATGGGGATGATAATTAAGAATAGGTCTGGATCATTAGATTTGAATCGACTTCAATACATATATGAGCAGGGATTGAAAGTTCATCTCAGAATTGTTTCATCATTTATCGAATTTATTCGACAGGAAGAGACTGAACAGGATATAATTGATTTCATAAAAGAACGAATCAATAAAAGTCTTGAAGAATCTGAAGTGGCAGAAGGGAAGACACTCGGAATTGAGCAGATCGAAAAGATTGCAAGAACTGTATTTTGGAATTTAAATTTTGGTGTGATACATGGATTCATAACAAAGGCAATTCATTCACTTGGATCAAGCAACCTTCTAAGTATTGCAGAGAAGATAAGTAACCAAGAAAAAACACCATCCGCATTTATTGTATGTCAAGGCATAAACATGTGGTATGGCAAAAACCTTAAAATTGATGAGATTGCGTCCAGAATAAATGAAAGTGATTTTTCAAAGACGGCTGAAAGATTGATAAAATGGAAGATTGTTGAACACTGTATGTTGCATCATATTTCCTATAAAGACATGCAGAGAGTGGAGGCAAAATTACATCTTGAAACAAAACGGATACTTGGTGAAAAAGCAAAAGGGAAATGAATTTACACACCTGAGACCGTCTTCCTGTAGGAGATTTTCTTGAGATCAACCGCTAAGATTGCCCGAATAGTGTTGAGATTGAGTTAATTGAGGATTGCCGCCCCGCTGATAATAGTGTAGCAGAGGTTGTAGATGAGATTTTTTCGCTGCAAAGCCTGCAATCTTTCTTGTGATCAAAAGGTAAAAAGTAAATTACTTACTAATGTAGAAGTAACGGAGATACTTAAACAAAAGAGTCATATGATGAAAAGCAGACATAATGAGGCTTCGAAAAAATATGTGCCATTTCTCAAAAAAAATCACCAATATGAATATGTTGATTTTGCCAACATGATGCCAGTCTTTCAAGATAAGGAGTATGTTTCTGCGCTACTATTTCAAGACGGATTAGCACAAGTTGGAATTGGAGACAAATGGGGAGTTATTGACATGTTAGGTCAAATAGTTGCCCCAGTTATTTACGACTTATTATATCCATTCTCAGATGGACTTGCTGTCGCAAAATTTAATGGCAAATACGGTGCTATTGACAAGTTTGGTAATGTAATTGTTCCCTGCATTTATGATTATGTGCACCCATTTACTGAAGGTCGAGCGATTACCAAACTTAATAGTAAATATGGAATTGTAAACATAAACGGGGAAGTTGTTGCCCCAACAATTTATGACCATATAAATCCATCTATTGAGGGAATTGCAATTGTGGAATGTAATGGAAAATGCGGGTTGATAAACCAGAATGGTGATGAGATTATTCCGTTACGTTATGATGCTATATCAAAGTTCGTTGACGGGATAGCCAAAGTTCGTCTTAATGATAAATACGGGTATATCAATACTGAAGGACGGGAAATTGCCTCCCCAGTGTTTTATGCTGCCAATGATTTTTATGACGGGAGTGCCACTGTTTATTATAAACGCAGGGACGGTTCAGGGACAAGAGGTGGATTCATTGATAAATCTGGTCGAGTTATTGCTCTTGAAGGTGTTTTCCAATCATTGGAAGAAATGTTTGAGGGAAGAATGATCAAGAAAATCAAGAATGAGGTTGATTCTATGTATTGGGATAATTTAAAGAATAAAACTTTCAAAATATCATGGTTTGAGAAATTTAGTGAAGGTCTTGGGCGAGTCTCAAATGGAAGTAAATATGGATTTATTGATATGAAATGCAATCTGGTTATTCCTTTCATCTATGATTCCGCTGAAGACTTTTCTCATGGTCTTGCGGTAGTCAGATTGGGAAGAAAATTTGGATTTGTTGACCCGGAGGGCAATGTGGTTATACCAATCAAATATGATATGGCTTATTCATTTGAAAATGACACAGCCAAAGTTTGTCATTTGATTAAATCAAAAAAAGCATGGAAAGATTATGAGGAAAGTGGGTTAGAATCTTTTATCTTGAAAAGTGGATTGATTGACAAAAACGGCAGAACAATTCTCCCGATGATATATGACCACATTGAGGAGGTGGAAAAAGGATTGTTCGCAATAGGTTATAGAGGCAAGCGGGGAGTTATTGACATAACAGGCAGAAGAATTTTGCCGATTATTTTTTACTCTATAAGCATTATGACTGAAGGCTTGTTTAAGACTACTCTAAAATCAGATGATAAATATGTTTTTTTTGACTGGAACGGAAGAGAGTTCAGAGAAAAGTAGGTAATCAGTTGTTGATTGAGTGCCATGTATTTTATCTAATCATAATAATCTTTACCGAGGTTTTTGACACACTTATCCCAATATTGATCAAATGCATTCGAAATAGATACGAATTCACCACCTTGGCTCTCTTTAATCATTTCAGGGGAAATGTAGGTCTTCAGATATACCATCGTGAAGTTTTTCAACTGCTCACATGTACCCAGTCCAATTCCTTCTTTAAATCGGGCAAATACTCTACTACTGACACCCCCATCGTATGTGGTAATATCATATGTTGCAATATTATTTTGTGGGAGGAATCTCTTTAATAGTTCCAGTTTTGTGATATTATCTTGTTTTAAGAATCGCTCATTAAACCTTTGTAAAAAATGTGGTGAATATTGCACTAATGTCTTCCTCCCAGATAAAACTAATACTGATGTCAATCCGCCTGATTTAAAGAAATATACAACCGGAAGAATCAACGGGTCACCATTGTTGTATTCCACCGTAATCAGCCAATCATTCTTATGGATTGATTTGTATTCATATGTTTTACTTAGGTACTTGTTTTTTGATTTAATTGCCTCTCTTCTAATATCTTTTGTCAAATACTTCGCTTTTTTTAGTACAGCAATTTGATCACTAAGAATCTCGTTTGCTAATTCCTCTGAATTCATTGAAGGCACTATCATAGTTCGCAATATTTTAATTTCTCGATAATTCCGGCAACAAACATACCATTAGCCACAACGCCAAAATATTGATGTATTTTTCATCAAACTTTTTACACGCACCACAGGTTGGTATATCTATAAAGAAAATTCTTCATCACTCTTTCGCACCTGATGACTTGAAAAATTAAATTTATGCAGGATAAAAATACCCGCTCTCCACAGCCTTCTACTATTTCGATTTGGTTTTAACTTTCACTCTTCTCAAACATAAACAAATTTGCCTTTTATCCCACTTAATCCATGGGGGTTAACGTAGTAATGTTATTTATAAATTGAATCATAGGAAAGGGACACACCTGCAAACCACAAAGATCAAATGTTGTAGATCAAGATGAAATTGTTTTGTAAATTTGAAGCACAGACCCACATCCAATGCAAAACTATTTTCTTTCAATATTATTTGCTATTTTATTACACCCTTCCGTACCGTTGCAACAAAAATCATATGGATGAACCAAATAACCAGAGCAAGGAACTGCAGATAGTTCAAGAATTCCAAAGCATTTATTCACCAAGCACAATACTTGGAGTATTTGCTAATGCACTCAAGTCCCCGGTAGAAGGGAGGATGATCCTCGCAAAGGGTATATATCAGACCACTCAAAATAGCAAAGAATATAGTGGATATTATTACGATGAGATCAAGAGTTCCAATGACAACAAGTATATCAAAGCAAAAATCCCTTCACTTGTAAGAAGCAAATTAGAAAATAATTCCATCTACCTGTTTAAGGGATATGTCGAAAAGAGGGTAGGGTTTTCAACAATTGAATTGGTTTATGTTGTTGATGAGGTTCTTCAGAAAGAAGAGAATCAGATATCTGATGAGGATTATAAGAGATTTGAAGTTCTTCAAAAGAAGGTTTCAAAGGGATATAGAGACCTTGAGTATATTATTAAAGAGAGCGTTCACAAGAACAAACCGTTTAGGATTGTTAATATTTACGGGTCTACAAGTATTGTTCCCAAAGACTTTGAAAAAGGGATTGCGGAATCAACAACCCGATATATTATTACTGATAGCCGCTGCAATTTATCGTCAAAATCAGAAATTATAAATCAATTGCGCAAGCATAATAATTCACAATTTGATGCAATAGCATTAGTAAGAGGTGGCGGTGACAAAGCCGCCATGGAAGTGCTCAACGACTCTGAAATAGCGGAAGAGATACTTAAACTGCAACCATTATTTATCTCTGCTTTAGGTCATGTAGTCAATGAATGCCTTATTGATAAGGTGGCGGATAAAAAATTCCACTTGCCCTTCGACTATGGTAATAGCCTTAAAACTTATGTTGATGATGCTGTTACCGAACAATCAAAGTCCAAGAGTCTTTTTATTGAGCAGGTTAAAAAAGACTTAACCAAAACATTCGAAGACCAGATTAAAACAAAGGACGAAGCACTTAAAAATTTACAGAAATCCTATGAGGAGAATAGTAAGCAATTAGTGAAAATGGCTACTGCTGAAATGCAAACGAAATTTGATGCAATGAAAGTTGAAAATAGCCGATTAAACGAACAGTTAAAGCAATCATCCCAAACCGGGAGTAACTTAATAATATGGATTATTGTTGCACTCGCTATCGGGTTGGCAATCGGATTCGCTATAAGTCAAGGATAATTATCTAATTAAACATATATGGAAATTCCGCAGTCAATAGTGAATCGCTCCATCCAGATTAAGTACGTTCCATTTCTCAAAAAGAATGGCAAGTATATTTATGTTGATCATTCAAGCCTGAGTCCAGTATTTTTTGAAACCGAATTTGATGCTGCTGATCTTTTTTCTGAGGGTTATGCAGCAGTCACCAAAAATGGCAAGACGGGTTTTATCAATGAGGATGGAGATTTGGTTATTCCAACCATTTATGATAGTGCCTCTGGTTTTTCTGAAGGTCTAGCGATGGTGGAACAGGACGGTTTATTTGGGTTCATAAATGTGAAGGGCGAAATCATAATCCCAATCCAATATGACAATGCGAATGATTGTTACAACGGGATTATCGAAGTCGAATCAGGCAATCTGTATGGTGTAGTGGATATAAACGGTAAAGAAATATTTCAGCCAAATAGCGGTGAGGTAGTGATTTTTTCTGAAGGTATGGCTCACATAAGTGACGAGTGGGGGTATAATCATGGTTTTATTGATATCAATGGCAAGGTCGTTATCCCGAAAATATACTATTCTGCAAGAGATTTTTCAAGCGGACTTGTCCCCGTTGAATGGCAAGGGAAGTGGGGGTTCATCGACCGGGAAATGAATACAAAAATTCCATTCACATTCGAGGATGCATTTAGTTTTAAGGATGGCATCGCAGGAGTACGCTTAAACAGTAGATGGGGGTTTATTAATTCCATCGGAGAAGTTGTAATTACATACAAATATGATAAGTTAACAGATTTTCACTGGGTTATGAATGATGGAGGGATCGGAGTCATGAAGAATGCCCGGTATGGTTTTATTGATAAATTGGGTAATGAGATCGTTCCGCTAAAATACGACCAGACATTTTGGTTCTCAGAAGGAATGGCTGCGGTTAAATTAAATAACAAATGGGGGTTTGTAAATGCATGTGGTGAAGAAGTAATATTTCCGAGATTTAAATATGTTCGTTTTTTTTCAGATGGTCTTGCGTGGTTCTCACAAGACAAGCGGGAGGGTTTTATCGATATGGACGGCAATATTGTGATTCCGCCCAAATATGATCGTGCGGGTAATTTTGAAGATGGACTTGCAAGCGTTGAATCAGACGGGCGATCTTTTTATATTGATAAAACAGGAAGGGAGTTTAAGGAATGAGAATACCAACGATTAAAGATTCAACCATTGATTTTATCAAGAACCAAAAGCAAACTTGGTCATGGAATCTTTCTAATGCATAATTTTAACAATAACCTGCTTACGGATGGCAACATTAAAAATAAACGAACTGGAAGAGGTGGTTATTAACTATCACGATCTTGATGGCTGTGGAGACATCTTATATGGATTCCAGTTTCTGTTCGGCAAAAAAAGTGTTTTGAATCCGGAAATATTAAGTGAGCGGAATAAGGATGGGGTGTTTTTCATATCTAATTGCGACTTTGAAAAGTGTGGTGTAATTAGTTTTTTCGAACAAATTATTGCTACGAAAAATAGCCTGAATTACGAAAATATCGAGCAACCTGTAATTCATATAAGATGCAGAGCATGGAATGAATTTAAAGATTACCGCATTGCCAAGTGGACAAATGCTAAACATGCTGATGGCACAAAGAAATACGGAGAAGGATTTGTAGAATCAATGCTGGCATATTGGGAGAAAGACGTGGAGTTGATCTTTTCGATTGATTCTATATTTACACTTAGCCGGGATGGTTATTCTAACATCTCACTACATTATGACACAAATACGGATGTGCTTAGGAGATTCATTGATGATCTGAAATCAGAATTTCAGGAATTCAAAAGAAAAAATCTCGAGAAACATAATCATTTATCACAGGCTCTATCACAGTGAGATTAGACTATTATAGCTGCGATATGCCCCGGAGTCACGGTATTTTCTTAATTGCTCTTCGAGTTCAAAATTCTGACATTTCAGATACCTGTTATAACATGTTAAATTGATTATAGACATATCGTCTGGATGATGGAAGCCCAGATCATTAAAAAAATTTGAGAGAGCACCACCTGCCCGCCAAATTCCCCATGTATTCCTGATCCATGCTCCAGTTGAAAGATGAAGGTCATAAATAAAATCCGACTCATCCATAAGCATTATTGATAGCTTTGCTGGGTCATCAAATTCAATGTCCAATTGGTTTATTGCATCCTGAAGATTATTGGGTATAGCGTGTGCATTTTGTTTTCCATAATTCTCCATGCTTATAAGACTGAGGAACATAAATCAGGGTTATAAACGGCTGATCCGGGTTGATACCATGTAAAGTTAAAAAACATCCATAATCTTGACTTGAATTGAAAAAAGTTGTAATTTGGGTTGGTGTTTCGCAGTCCTGTTGTGCTTTTTTATGTCATCCCGGATTAGTTTTGAGGTACTGTTGAAGCATGAAGTTTTTTGACATTCATAAAAGGCGGCACTTTCTGTTTCGTCAACGCACGAGGAAATGCAGTAGACATATTTATTCCACTTGTGCCGCCTTCTTCTGATACTGCGTCAGGGCGACCCAGACCATCAGGCGGCACACCACCCTTGACAAAAGGGTATGCAGCGAGACAATTTTTCTAAAGAGTGTGCCGCCTATTTATTTTTCACTAAGATGACTTAAATCCAACTTTGCTTTTTTCAAAACTAAGGAATTCATACAGGATTCGGAGCGTTTCCTACAACCGACTAAAAATATTTAGTGATTGGATGCAACACAATCACTAAGTATCACGTTTAAAAATTGTTAAATCCAAATATTTGGCAGAATAAAGCAATATCTCCTGACTAATGTAACAACTGTCATGAAAAAACTAATATGTGTAATTTCTTGCTTTCTAATCCTTTCTAACATTGGGCATGCCCAGTGGGAACAAACCAGTACCGGTATATGGGGAGGGAATATAAATGCCATAACTGCTAATCCGTTGACAAATGATTTGTATGCAGGAACTTCCTATGGTATCTATAAATCTACTGATTCTGGAAGTAGTTGGACAGCCATTAACAATGGCTTGTTGCACCCTGATATTAGAGCAATAGCCATTAATGAAACCAGTATTTTTGCTGGAACAAATGGTGGTGGGGTTTTTCTGTCAAATGATAATGGCAATAGTTGGTCACCAGTAAATGAAGGATTAACAAACCTTTCTGTAAGATCAATAGCAATCAACGGAAACAATATTTTTATTGGAACTTCTGATAGCGGGGTTTTTTTATCAAATGATTATGGTATCAGTTGGTTACAAGTAAATAATGGCTTGACGAATCTCAGGGTCAAATCCATAGTAATTAGTGGGAGCAATACTTTTGTATTAACCGCAAATGGGATTTTTTTGTCAATTGATAATGGAAGTAATTGGACAGCCGTGAATAACGGATTACAACCTTGGACTATCTTGTCCTTAGCCGTCAGCGGAGATGAAATTTATGCAGGAACTGCTGACGGTATATTTTTATCAACTAATAATGGAATCAGTTGGACGGCAGTAAATAACGGATTGCCAAGTTCGCCACTTGTCTTATCTTTAGCCATTAGCGGAAGCAATATCTTTGCTGGCACAATTAAAGGGCTCTATTTATCAACTAATAATGGAAGCAGTTGGATATCAGTGAATAACGGGTTAGGATCTCTCTTGGTAAACTCATTCGCCATTAACGGAAGTAATATTTTTGCGGGTACTGGCAATGGGGTCTTTAAATCAACCAATAATGGAAGCAGTTGGACAAGCATAAATAATGGAATAACAAGCCAGCAAGTGAATTCTTTAACCGTAAGTGGAATCAATATTTTTGCTGGTACTGGCAATGGGATCTATTTGTCTTCCAACATTGGCAGTAATTGGACAGCAGCAAATTATGGATTAACAAATATTTCTGCGTATCGGTTAGCCACAAGTGGCAATAACATTTTTGTGGGGACTTCAGGTGGAGGAGTATTCTTATCAACCAATAATGGAAGCAGTTGGACAGCCGTGAATAATGGACTAACATCTCTAAATATACGATCCATAGCAATAAGTGGAAGTAACATTTTTGCAGCGACTGATGGTGGCGTTTTCTTATCAACCAATAATGGGAGTAGTTGGACAGCCGTGAACAATGGATTGCCAAACAACGAAGGTCAGTTTACTGTAAATCCTTTAGCAATAAGCGGGAGCAACATCTTTGTTGGAACTTATAATAGCGGAGTCTTCTTATCAACCAATAATGGAAGCAGTTGGACAGCCGTGAATAACGGACTAACATCTCTTAATATACAATCCATAGCCATTAGCGAAAACAACCTTTTTGCTGGAACTCCGAATGGAGTGTTCTTATCAAACAATAATGGCACTAATTGGACAGCCGTGTATAACAGTATTCCAAATATATCTATTGGGGCGATAGTAGCCAGTGACAAATTTATCTTCGCAGGGACTTCAGAAGGCGTACTACTGTCCATAGATAAAGGCAATAATTGGAGAGAGATAAATGAGGGTTTCTTATTTGAGAGTACATTAGTAACTGCTTTGAAAATTGAAGGAGACTTTATTTTTGCCGGAACTCGCTCTGGTGTCTGGCGAAGGAAACTTTCAGATTTTAATGTATTGGATGTTTCGACAACTTCCATCGGTTTGAATGCTTCAAACAACACAGCAACCTTTAACATAGAATCAAACGTAAACTGGTCAGTTTCAAGTTCTGCATCTTGGCTGACAGTAGGTACAGCAAGTGGTTCTGGGAATGCCACAATTTCGTTAACAGCAGGGGCAGTGACCGTACCCAGAACTGCAACTGTGACAGTATCAAGTGACGGAATGCCAGATAAAGTGATAACAGTATCACAAGACGGGATTGGAGAGTGGAAATCCGCTAATAATGGACTTTATGGTGGGGAAATTAATTGTATAACAATTGACCCAATAACAAATTACATATATGCAGGGACAAATTATGGGGGAGTCTTTTTGTCCACAGATAATGGAAGCAGTTGGACTGCCAAAGATTATGGATTAAGTGGTGATGGATTAAAAGTGATGTCAATTGCTGTGAATGGAAGTAATATTTTCGCAGGGACAGGGAATGGGGTCTACTTGTCAACTAATAATGGAAGCAGTTGGACTGCCATAAACAATGGTTTAAAAAGCGATGAAGAAGATTTCTTAGTATATACAATTGCAATAAGCGGAAGCAATATTTATGCAGGGACAGACCTTGGTGTCTATTTGTCCACAAATAATGGCAGCAGTTGGACTAAATTAATTAATGGGTTACCTGATAATCGGGTGTTTGCCATAGCGATTAATGGTAGCAGTATCTTTGTAGGTACTTCTGGTGCAGGTATATATTTATCAACAGATGACGGCAGCAGTTGGACAGCCGTTAATAATGGAATCTTCGGTTCTTTTCACGTTCATTCATTAGCCATAATTGGAAGTAATATTTTTGCAGGGACTTCCGAGAGCAAAGTTTTCTTATCAACAAATAATGGAAGTAATTGGGCTGACGTTAGTAACGGTCTGCCATCAGTGGGAGATACATACTATTATGTTCAATCACTTGCAATAAGTGGTAACAATATTTTTGCTGGTGTAGAAAGGCAAGGTGTCTATTTGTCTACAAATAATGGCAGTAGTTGGTCAGCCGTCAATAATGGATTATCAGGCATTGGCTTAGATGTCACATCTCTTGCTGTTGACGGAAGCAAAATCTTTGCAGGAACATCTGGAG
This sequence comes from Candidatus Cloacimonadota bacterium, assembly GCA_035402645.1. Lineage (GTDB taxonomy): Bacteria > Cloacimonadota > Cloacimonadia > Cloacimonadales > DAONDQ01 > DAONDQ01. The sequence continues at coordinate 18,406 of DAONDQ010000035.1, forward strand.
AAGGTATTTACATGACATCAAATAATGGTGGAAATTGGATAGAAACTAACACTGGGTTGACAAATAATCCTATTTTAAGTCTTGCTGCCAACGGAGCAAATTTATTTGCTGTAAATGGAATAAGTGTGTTCTTGTCTACTAATAAAGGAAGTAGTTGGACTGAGGTGAATAACGGCTTGCCAAACCCTTGCCATTCTGAGAAAGTAGTCGTTGATGAGAGTAATATAAGTGTTCTGTCATATTCCGGGGAAGTCTATTCTTCAACTGACAATGGAAATAATTGGAAGTCAATTCATTCGTTAGTTGACGAAATCACAGCAGACGATGGGAAAATATACATAAAAGCAAATGACGTTTATGTCTCATCAAATAGTGGAAGTTCATGGACTATTGTAAATACATCTACACTGCCTTCCGGGGTGAATACCCTTGAATTCAATAATGGAAACTTATTTGCGGTCACTTATGAAGATGGTGGAATTTATTTGTCCACAAATGATGGCAGCACATGGACAAGGAAAAATAAAGGTGTTGAAGACGTTTGGGTCTATGATCTGATTATTAGTGAGGGATTCATTTTCGCTTTGACAGATGGTAGAGGTATCTATTTATCATCGGATAATGGTGAAAACTGGTCTCCAATAGGATTTGAGAATATTTATGTAATGGAAAATGGAATTACCTCATCTGGCGATAATATTTTTATTGGCACTGAAATGGATGGTGTTTATATGTCATCTGATAGGGGTAATACATGGGCAGCAATTAACAGTGGTTTATCGGGTGGTGGCTTAATCGTGGCTTCATTATTCACAGATGGAGAGAGTCTTTTTGCAGGTACTGCGGCAGGTGCATGGAAGAGATCACTTGCGGAAGTTGTTGTGTTAAATGCTTCACCCACTTCGCTAAGCATAGATGCTGAAAGTAATTGTACAGCAACATTCAATATTACATCAAATGTGAACTGGACAGTTGCAAGTGACCAAACATGGCTGACACTTAGTAGTTCTACCGGATCAGGAAGTGCTACCATTACTGCTACGGCACAAAAGAATCCTTCAACTACTACCCGCACTGCTACCTTTACCATTCAAGGTACGGGGACAGCAAACCAAACGGTTGTGATAACACAAAAAGGTTCTACAACAGGAATCGAAGATTCTGGGGAAGACGAGATTCTGATCTATCCAAATCCAGTTAATTCAACTCTGGGTATATATGGCTTTGAAGAAGGCTCAAAAGCATTCATCTATAATTTAAATGGCAAGTTAGTGTTAAGTATTGATGAGCCACAGAGTCAGATCGACATAAGTGACCTGCCCAATGGCGTGTACTTTCTAAAGATAGAGGGCAAGTTGAAAGTTGTCACAAAGAAATTTGTCAAACAATAATATCCATTAGAACAATTTATTATCTGGGTTTTTGGATATTTGAGATTTGACATTCCGATGTTGCCAACTTTACACCGTATTGTACAAACGATATTGCTATTAAAATCTTCTCCATAATCCTTTAATTCGTGAGGGGAATGCAGTAATGCATTAATATTCAACAAAGTGTCGCTATTCTTCCCCTCTATCTGATCTTCAACAATCACTCGTACAATAAACACTAAATACATTTAGTTATTTAGGTAGTTATGTCAATTTGAATCAGACTGGAAGACATTGAATACCTAAAACTATGAATAAGACTCTTGTCATATTTAATATTAATCCTTCATCATTGATCTTAATCCGAATCTCTGTAATACATTCATTATAAACAATATTAATCATTTAAAAATATTACTAACTATAAGATATTTAGTTATGAAAAGCCGACTTTATCATTTGCCGTTAATGATTACAGCAATAGTAGTATTACTTGCTACAGCCTGTAAGAAAGAAGAACCAGCAACCATACCTTCCTTATCTACTACACCCGTATCTAACATAACAGCAACAACTGCCATTAGTGGTGGTGTAATATCTGATGATGGTGGAGCATCGATAACTGCAAATGGTGTCTGCTGGGGCAAAACTGAGAATCCTACCATTGAAGGTTCAAAGACTACTGAAAGTGTAAGTACCGGGCAGTTTGTAAGCAATTTAACAGGATTAGATGCTGGAACTACCTACCATATAAGAGCCTATGCGACAAATGCCGTTGGCACTTCCTATGGTGCTGATATGACATTTCTGACATTGGGTCAAGCACCTTCGGGTCTAACTCAACAGCCAACAAACGTAAATGCTGTGAGTGCTACACTAAATGCGACAGTCAATCCAAACGACTTATCAACCATTGTAACCTTTGAGTATGGTTTAACAACAAGCTATGGTAGCACGGCAACAGCCTCTCCAAGTCCAGTAACCGGAAATGCTATGGTCAATGTGATGGCTGAAATTTCAGGATTACTACCAGCCACGACTTATCATTACCGTGTGAAAATGGCAAATTCCATAGGTACGACTTATAGTGAGGATAAAACCTTCACCACAGCAGGAATACCACCGGCAGCAACCACTTCTGCCGCAACAAGTAAAACAACAACTGGTGCAACATTGAACGGCACTGTTAATGCGAACAATACCTCAACCACAGTGACATTTGAATACGGCACAACAACGAGTTATGGGCAGGTAGTATCCGCCTCTCCCAGTCCTATTACTGATATGACAAATACTGACGTAAGTGCAAGTATTACAGGACTTACTGCAGGGACTACTTATCATTTCAGAGTGAAAGCGGTTAATTCTTTAGGTACGACTTATGGGAGCGACATGACTTTTACTACAGAAGGTCTTGCCCCAACTGCCACAACTAAGGATGCTACAAACAAAACTTCAACAAGCGCAACCCTGAATGCTTCCGTAAATGCAAACATGGCATCAACAACTGTAACATTTGAGTATGGTACAACCACGAGTTATGGGCAGACAGTAACCGCTTCTCCGAGTCCTGTGACGGGCAGTTCAAATACGAATGTAAGTGCAAATATTTCTGGACTTTCGGCAGGTACTACCTATCACTTCAGAATAAAAGCAGTTAACTCTTTTGGTACAACCCATGGTGCTGACATGACATTTACAACTGTCGGTCTTGCTCCAACCGCCACAACACTGGATGCAACCAGTAAAACAGCCTCTGGTGCTACCCTAAACGCATCGGTAAATGCAAATATGGCATCAACTACGGTAACATTTGAGTATGGTACAACCACGAGTTATGGACAGACGGTAAATGCTACTCCAAGTACTGTGACGGGCAGTTCAAATACGAATGTAAGTGCAAATATTTCTGGACTTTCGGCAGGCACAACCTATCACTTCAGAGTGAAAGCAGTAAATTCTGTGGGTACGACCTATGGAAACGACAAGTCATTTACAACCCAATATGCGCCCCCGCCAACAAATGGGTTAGTTGGATATTGGTCATTTACTGGCAATGCAAACGACATTAGCGGAAATAGCAATAATGGAGTAGTTACTGGTGCAACGTTAACTTCCGATAGATTTGGGAGTCAAAATGCGGCTTATAACTTCAATGGATCAAATAATTACATTTCAGTTGCTGATAACAACAATCTTTCTTTGACATCCTATAATTTCGCATTTTCATTTTGGATTTATGTCAACACTGGCACTAATGTTAACATGGGGGTAATCTCAAAACGTAGGTTTGATAGTATGGATGCAAGCAACTGGGAATATAATCTTGGAATTGACGGAAGTCCCAGCCAATTCAGATTTTGGTTTTCCAATCTACAGGGAAACTGTGCCACTTACACCGACCTTGTTGACAATCCGTTAGTAAAAGGACAATGGATTCATTATACGATAACTGCAAATGGGACGATTATTAAGTTGTATAAGAACGGTACTTTGTATTCTGAAGGAACAAGAGATGTATCATGTACTGCAGGAAATGGGACTGGACCATTAGTCTTTGGGCGAGGTGGCGGATGGAATCAGATATATTATTTAAATGGCAAAATGGACGATATTAGAATTTATAATAGGTATTTAAGCAATCTTGAGGTTCTATCTCTGTATCATGAAAATGGATGGTAATCAATATTCTAATTTGAAATGAATAAAAGGCGGTTCAATAAATTGTGAGCCGCCTTTTTACTTTAAAATCCAGTATATTTACCTATCCACTTGGTCTATATCAGTTATCAATAAATACTTGACAATCATGGGAAGCATCATCAAAGGAACATGTCATAACTGCGGATATGTGACCAAAAACCTTTATTATGGTGGCGGTTTCGTAAATTTCACGACCTGTTGCGACTACCCCGTTCTGGATAAGAATAAAAAAGAAGTTGGTATAGCTAATATAATGGACAAGGAAAAAGTTCTGGAACAAAATCCAAACCTTGTGTTCTATGATGATGAGACCTTATCCGATACCAAATCACAGAATCAAGATATCTTTCACGAATGGGGTGACTACAAGGTATATAGCCAAGGTTATCTCTGTCCAAAGTGCAATAAGTTTACTCTTGGTTTTTCTTCTATCGGGCACTGGGATTAAAGGAAGTAGAAAACAACAAATACCTATTCAGTTCCGACATATTGGTCAACGATCTTCTTTACCTCATCATAATTCAATGTTTTTTTCTTTAATAATTCGTCAGCGATTTTCATGATCATTTGTTTATGGACATTCATGCTGAGCAGTTGAAAGGTGTAAGCAATCAAAAATCTCTTGTAGGCAGTGCGAAAAGGTTCAGGTTGGTTCATTAATCGATTGCTATTCAATATTTTAAAATCCGTCTTCGAGCCTGTTTTATCAAATTCTTTTGCAAAGACCCTTTGGGAAATAAACCCCGCAATTACTGTCACGTCAATGCTGAAAGAATGAAGAAATTCATCCGATGATAGTCCGGAATAAGAAGTCGAATCATCAAAATATGGTGTCAATGGCTGGATATATCCAAGTGACTGACTTTTGCTCTGACCATCCAGTTTTGGCTCAATCGTGACCACTGAAAATGGTAACCCCACCAGAATGTGAGCCAATGCGTGACCGCTTTCGTGTAGGGCAATTTGTTTAAGACTATCCTTCATGTAATCAATAAATTAGACCATCTTTAGCATTCATGATATGTACAAAATAGCCTACTGTAATCTGAATGTAGAGATTTGATTCGTTTTCTTTTTATATAAATACAGTTAAATCACAATATGGACATTATGGGAAGAGGGGGTGGGTATCCGGGGGTTAGTCCCCCCCTTCCACCCCCCGGTCTATAGGACTGTGGGTCGTGCAGAAAAAGAATTTCCGGGAGTCTTGGGTTTCAGCATAAAAATTACAGACTCAAAATTTTTCTGAAAAGGAAAAATAAATTTGGGAAAATTGAAGTCTGAAAAATTTCCCCAAATATTTTCCTGTATCTGAAATTCATAAAGGATATTTAATCTGTGATGATAGCCTGACATTATTATAACCGTTGCAGATTAGCATTAATAAGTTTTATTATTGGACATCCATTTCGATATCTCATTTGCTATATCATCATCTGAAATTCTTAAATAATGTGCCGTGTCCTTTACATCTTTATGTCCCAGCAAAATTTGCAAATAATGAATTGGCAGGTTCTTGACAAAAAATAAATATGATGCAAAAGTCTTCCTTGCCATTTTATTTGTGATTTTAAAGCCAATTCCGGCAAGGATGCTTAATCTTCCAAGATGCTTGTCAAAATGCGTTAATGACAGGCTCAATGGGAAATTTGAGCCATTCTTAATATGATATTGATCTACGATTTCTTTTCCAAGAAAAATATCTTCGTTGATAAGGAGAATCCCTTTGCATAAACTACCGTTTTTTGCTCTTCGATATCTGATGTGCGGGTTGTCCCCGGTCTGTGAAAAATTCAATTCTGATTTTCTTATGTCAGCATAATATTGCCCTGTGCTTACCATGAACAAGAAACAATCAAGACACTTAATCAAATTTTCCCGCTTCATCGTAAACTGATATTCCTGCAACTCTTTGGAAATTTTATTTGATTTAGCATATGGTTTAAGTACAACCTCTCCCTTCTGAAACTTCTGTCTTAATTCAAATAGTTTTTCCATATCATTTACCGATAGTGCTTTGTCATCATCTTCCGGACATTGATTGTCATATTCTTCAGTGAAGACAGATAACTTATAACTTGGATCAACTGGAAGTTGCTTGTTGCTTTCAAGGAATTTGATGAAGCCTTTGAGTTTTGTATGAAGTTTTACTTTGTAATTATGTTTGCCAGTGATATATCCATAAAAATCATTAAGAACAGATTCCGTAATTTGCGAAGGGTGTGGAGCAATTCTTTTTTTCATCAGAAATTCCTCGAAATATTTCAATGCCGTCCTATATCCTGAGAGGGTACTTTTTGTGAGCCTACTTTTCGTTTTTTTGTTGATTCTCCCGATTTTGCTTTCCAAAAATTCTTGCTTGTATTCAAATATTGACGCTGTGCACTTTACGTTAAGTGCAATAAAGTTTTCAATATATGACTCAACATCAAGTTTTGTGAAATTGCTTCCAGAGAAGTGCTTGCTTAGTTCATACCTAATAGTGAAGGATATGTTTTCTAACGTATCATATGACCTGTCACCAAGTCTTCTCCGAATTCGACCTTTGAAATTCGGATGCGTAACATAAAGCCTGTAGTACGGACTTTCTTCGATAAGTTTTACCTCAAATGGTTTGTCATTAATTTGCCCCATAATTTTATCGTATTAAGTAATAGTTTACTGTTTATACGACAAATAAAAGTAAATAAATACTTTTTGGGGCAAGAAATTTACTTTGTTTTGATGAATAACTGAGATTTAATTACCAAATATACAATATAGTAGGTAAATAATTATCGGATTTTAATTAAAAAGAGTAATCAGTTACTTTCCGCCACCGACCTCAATTCAAAGACCCATCATGCTGATAATCAGTAGTGATGGG
>DAONDQ010000036.1:0-24783 GCA_035402645.1 Candidatus Cloacimonadota bacterium
TATACAGGATGTTCCTAATAATCAGCAAATATGATAATAACCTTGTAGAATTGCTCAAAACTCATATCGAATATGAGAACTTCAATATAATACTGAACAGACTTGACGATGTGACAATTCTCTTCAAACTTCATGAATCTGCTTAGGCTTATTATGATAATCCTATAAATATGTATAACAGGACTCATGTTATTGATATGGAGTTCAAACATCCTTTGAGAGTAATGAGTTAACAAGATTAGAGGATGTGTGGACTTCATATCCTACATTATATTCTTTTGAAGTATACAGGGTCTGCTAACGCGGACCCCTACATCAAACTCATCCGGCACAAGACCTCCCTCCTTTGCTTATTGGAGGACAGAATCTAAAAGTAGAGAGCAGAACTAACGCCCCCTTAATCCCCCTCTTTACAAAAGTGGGGGAAAATTCAATCTGCAATCTTCAATCTGAAATCTGTGCATCGCCTAAAGCAAATGCTACTTTTTCAATTTGTTCAGTTCAATGAAGAATCCGGGGAAAGATTTGCTGACTGCTGATTCATCATCCAGCCGCAATTGTGGGAAGACCACCTGCAAAAGCGAAAATGCCATGACAAGACGATGATCCTGGTAGGTCTTCAGGATTCTGGCAGGAGGTGCCTGTTCGAGTTGTTGAATAACGAGATTCCCATTCTCATATACGATCTTCCCGCCGATGGAGGAAATCTCCTCCAGGAGTGCCTGGATGCGGTCTGATTCCTTATATTTCAGGTGATGGACATTCAGCAGCCTTGTTTCTCCCTCAGCTAAAAGAGCCAGGCAGGCAATCGTGGGGACAAGATCCGGATTGGTGGACATATCGTAGGTAATGCCTTTCAGTACTTTCCTGATGATCCGGTAGCCGAGCCCTGTGAACTGCACATTGGCTCCCATGCGGATCAATATCTGGAATATCCTGAAATCCGGTTGTATGGAGTTTGTTTTATGATATGGGATCGTGATGTACTGGTCTGATATGGCACCAAGGGCAGCAAAATAGGATGCAGATGAAAGATCCGGTTCCACTTGGTAAACCCCTGCATATGTGTATTTCTGCCCGGGCAGGACAATGAGCTCCTTCTCCCTTTCAATCACATTCACACCCAATTCGCGCATGATGGTGATCGTCATCTTCACATATCCATATGAAACTGGAGGAGTCGTCCATTTCAGTTTCAGTCCGCGCTGGAAATAGGGAGCCACCATCAGCAGGGCACTGATGAACTGACTGCTGATATTCGCCGTGATCTCGATCTCTCCCCCATTCATGACTTTTCCTGCCACACGATATGGGTATCGGTCCCCGGCAATATCTGCTCCCAGATAGCGTAATCCCTGTAGCAGAGGTTTGATCGGTCTGAGGGAAAGCGGGTCGACCGCTCTGATCTCAGAAATGGTATGTTCATTGATGACAGCACGGGCAAACCAGAATCTTAGGGCAGTTGCGGAACCGCTGATCTGGTACTCGAGATGATAAGGATAATGACTGGGCTGTATGATCTTGAGATATTGACCTTCCTTCTCGAAACGACAGCCGAACGTCTTGAGAATATCATACATCATGACGACATCATCGCAATCGGAGAAAGGCTCCAGTTCAATATATTCCATCAGGGATGCGATTAGCATCACTCTCTGCAATATTGATTTGGAACCCTGCAATTTAACCGTTCCACCATATGATACATGCCAGTCGTTCATTCTTGAAACTCCGTTTATTTACTCGTGTGGTGCTTTGAGAATATTGAAAATAACCTTTGACATTTTAGGCAAGTGAAATCATGAATTCAAACTAAGAACATGACAAGGATGGTAGTATGGATAAGAGACCTACATGGCAGAAGTATTTCATGGATATGGCTTTCCTCGTTTCCCAGAGATCGACTTGTCTCAGGCGCAAAGTCGGCGCAGTCCTGGTTCGGAATAACCAGATCATCTCCAGCGGGTACAATGGCACACCCAAGAATATCAGCCATTGTGCCGAAGTAGGCTGTATGCGTGAGATGATGGCAGTACCTTCCGGTGAGAAGCATGAACTTTGCCGTGGCGTCCATGCAGAGCAGAATGCGATCATCCAGGCAACGATCAATGGGTCTTCATCACAGGGAGCCGTTCTGTATTGCACGAATCATCCCTGCAGCATATGCGCCAAAATGATCATCAATGCCGAGATCAATACTGTATACATCGCCGATCAATATCCCGATAAATTAGCGGGTGATCTTCTCTCCGAGGCAGGCATCGAATTGATCTATGTGGATCCTCAAACAGGTAATCTTTCCAAACTGACATCCTGATATGCTGATCAATAAAGACCAACTGGAATTGATTTCCGTCACTTTTTCCTATCAGCCGCCGACTGGAGGTGAGAATAGCGTGTATGTGACGGGAGATTTCAATCATTGGTCACAAACCGCAAATAAGCTCGATGAAGAAAATGGCATCTACAGCACCACGCTACGCCTGAATCCGGGAGTATATGCCTATAAATTCATTGTAGACGGTAATTGGATACCCGACCCGACTGTGATGGAGCAGGCGGATGATTCCTTTCATGGAAAGAACTCCATTTTAAGGCTTGAACCTCCGCAGATGGATCATGTCCGTTTGGTCACATTTCGGGTGAATCCCCTTACTCCAATCAAATCCCTGAATCTTGTCGGTTCCTTCAATCTCTGGAATCCGCACAGTCATCCTTTCCAAGTGCAATTGGACGGCTCGCTTCAGCTTCATGTTTTTCTCAAGAAGGGCACATACCTATATAAATTCCTGGTCGATAATGATTATTGGGAAAATGATCCCAATGCAGATGAATGGGTGGAAGATGGTTATAATGGGGTCAATTCCGTACTTCATGTGGATGAGCGGTTCCCTGTGTTTAGAATCAAGAAGGATCCGCATCAGATATTAACAGATACAATCCCAATCGAGACGAATTATATTAAAATCAATCTCATCTCAGAAAACACTGTCGAATTCAGGGCTCGCCTTTTTGCAGGTGAATCCGATAACATGAGCCTTATGATCAATGATAAGGCATTCCCGATGCAATTTCTCGGGAATGACAGCACATATGATTATTATCATGTGCTCATCGATATCAGTCCATATGCTCCCAAATTCCATTACTGCTTTATGTTCATGGAGGGAGATTGCCCCATCTATGTGATGAATGGTGAGCTTTCCACCATTTATAAGGAACAGAAGCTGTTCGTATTCGATGCACAGCACATATCCCCGTTCCTAACCCCTGAATGGGCGAAGAATGGTGTCATGTACCAAATCTTCGTGGATCGCTTCTGTAATGGGAACCCATCGAATAACCAGGATTTCCATGAATGGTATTATTCCAACTGCAAGACCCCACCCCCCAAAGGAAAACTACTTCCGCCGAATCATGAGTATTTCCATTTCGAACGAAATTGGTATGAATATGCTTCCCTGAAGCAAAGCCCATATATGCCGAAGGGAAAACCCGACTGGTGGTCATTTTATGGTGGAGATATTGAAGGAATCAGGCAAAAACTATCCTACCTGGAAGACCTTGGAATCACGATCCTTTACTTAAATCCAATCTTTGAAGCAAAGTCTAATCACAAGTATGATGCAACGGATTATATGAAGCTCGACCCGCACTTTGCCTCCATCCAGGAATTCCACTTATTCGTGAAAGAGGCACATGAAAAAGGAATCAGGATCATTATTGACGTTGCCTTTAATCATACAGGTGAAACCTTCTGGGCATTTCGTGACTGTGTGGAAAAGGGAGAGAAATCGCAGTATTGGAATTGGTATGACTGGAAGAAGTGGCCCTTACCCAATCCGCTCCCCGATAACTTCAATCCCAAGGACTATTATCAATGTTGGTGGGGAGTCAAAGACCTACCGGATTTGAATTATGACCTGAATCTCACACATCCGTATGAAAATGCGGTGACAGATATCCATAAAGCTGCACCGAACTGGCCTGTGGTGGACTATATCCTCGATGTGGCTGAGTTCTGGTTACGGGATATGGATATCGATGGATTCCGTTTGGATGTCCCCGAGGAAGTGCCATTCTGGTTCTGGAAACTGTTCCGTAAAAGAGTGAAATCCGTCAAACCGGATGCCTACATCGTTGGAGAAATCTGGTTCAGGGCAACTGAATGGGTTAATGCAGAGTATTTCGATGCAGTGATGAATTATGCATTTTTCAAGGATCCCGCGCTTCAGTTCTTCATGAACAGGCATATCTCTGCCAGTGAGTTTGATCGGCAAATCCAGCAGGGGTTGGTGGTATATCCCATCCAAGCTGCACAAACCATGATGAATATTCTCGGAACTCATGATACATACAGAATCAGGGAAATAACGAACGGCAAGATCGAACCTTTGAAACTCGCCATCATCTTCCAGATGACCTTTGTGGGAATCCCGCATATTTATTATGGCGACGAAATTGCCATGATGGGGGCTTCCGACCCGGATAATAGAAGACCTTTCAACTGGAAATATGAATCGGATCCCATAGCTGTTGGGTTACATGATTTCTATAGGAAACTGATCCATATCAGAAGGGAACATGAATTGTTATCGAAAGGTGATTATAGATCCATTCTTGCCAAAGGGCATGTCCTCGTTTATGCAAGACATGATGACAAGGATGCGATCTATATTGCTCTCAATAATGAGCCGATAGCTATCGATCTTCATATTCCCATGATGTATAAAGTAAAGCATCTTGTTGATTTGGTGGGTGAAATGTCCTATGTAACAGAAAAGAATGTTCTGAATATTGAACTTGCTCCATTCCAGGGAATGATATTGATTCCCGGTTGATCGTCCTTACAAAGGAGTGATACGATGAGATCTTTTATCATACTGATTCTTACACTGTCCGTACTTCCTCTCGCCGCATTCACGATGACAGGGAATCCACATAACTGGAAACTCAATGATTTCAACGGATTTGATCCTGTAGGTGACAATGCAGGCAACATGGGAGACTTTACATCCTGTTTTATACATCAGGAAGGAAAACACATCACAGTCAGGCTTAATTTTGATGACATGACAAGCTATAGTATCTACGGACCGGTTAGGGATCTATATTCATCATCGGATATTGAATTTTCAGTAACTGTAAAGAATATGTCGAATTCAGCCTTGGAATATCTGACGCGTATTCCCTTGAATGTTGATCGATATGAAGATAAGAATTTACGCTCTCAACGTAACTCTCATTATGAAATGCTTGAATTCCAGTTCGTTTTACCGGAAAACATCGATAAAAGGAATTTGAGATTTGAATTCACCTCCTTTAATAAAGGTCAGATTTCCGATTCCTTCATTACGACGGGAGAACCTTCCCGCAATACAGGCAATACCGCCTTTGTTCATCATGGAAATCAGGGGTTGACCTATACGGAAGTATTCTATGGTTCCGATCCGGTGGATCAAAGCGGATACGATGAGGTACTCCAGGTTCATGAATCGACAGGATTACCCGGAAACTTCCATATGTCAGGAACTTTGATGCCTGCTGCACAATGGCATAATCCGGAGTTCAACAGTTGGCTGACCACATTGGCAGCGAATGGCGAAGCCTGTATGATGACATCTGCCCTGGGACAGCATATCATGCCTTTTGTGCAGAATAACATGAATGACTGGTCGGTGCAAATTGAATCCGACATGGTGAATTACCGATATAACTATGTTCCGCATATTGCTTGGGTACCGGAAAGAGTATGGCTGGCACCCGGAAATTATCCCGATGCCGGTGTCCTTGACTGGCTTGGTGATAACTGGACACAACATGGTGTTCAGGCTGTGATTCTCGATGATTCTCCCCATCTGAACGGGTATGACAACCGAAAGATACATTGGATGAATAATGCTTCAGGAGTCACTTTACGAGTGATTCCCATTAACAATACCTTTGTCGGTCAAGTGATGTACGATGCCCAGGGTGCAAAAAATACGATCCAGAACACTACGCAATATGGTATTGCTGTGTATGGAACAGATTGGGAAGTCATTGCCGAGATGAATGAACATCATAATACCAATTTCCTCGAGAATTACACGGATATTCTCAATTACTGTGCCAATAACTTTCCTGCGATAGGAGTATGGAAACTCGATGATGCAATCAATAATGCAGATTTCAATGGTACAGGCGCAGAGATAACTCCGGGAACCTATGGGATGTTGGGCGGTCATGACGGATATGGTGGTTCGAATAATAGCTGGTATACTGATTGGGCTGGTACAGCATCGCATTCAGACTTTCACAATCCCACATGGAACTACGGCTATATCTGGAATGAAACGTATCAGCATCTAATGAGTGTCCCCAATAATAATCTTTCACAGCTGGGCTGGTACACTTTGATGATCAACCTGCATGAGACAGGCTGGCATGATACGGGTGTTTCCGGTTGGGAGCACAGGTATTCCTCCCATATCAAGAATGCCAATGTCTATGCAGAAGGCGCAAGATGGGCTGATGGACAGTATGCGCAGGGAGCCCATGCTTTCTCGAACGATATTGATCATGATGGTATCACCGAAACAATCTTGTTCAATAATAAGATCATGGCTGTCTTTGAAAATAATGGTGGAAGAGCTGCCTGGATTTTCACAAAGGATACGAATGGAATCGCTCATTCAGTAGTTGGGTCTGACATGGCATACTGGTCTGAAACAAATGGCGATTATAATGAAAGTTCCAATAACCATTTCGCTTCTTTATCCGAAGTCTCCCCCAATTATCAGAATGATGCCTACAACATTACAATTAACCAATCCGAAGGTAATGTTGTCTCTGTAACCATGACGAAAAATGAAGTCTCCAAGGTCATAACGCTTCAGAATGACAGTGATTTCCTGAATGTCCAATATTCATTCTCAGGATGGGGATATGTCAAATCAGGATGGACACCTGATCTTCTCGATATCCTTTGGAGCGGAAAAGGACATTTGCAGCGTATGTGGGGGGATAACGGGAGTTATTGCGGGCAGCGGGATTCGGCAAGCGGAGCCACAGTTGCCATGGTGCTTGGAAACGGAGGTGGTCAGCATAATGGTGAATTTGAAGGCACATTGGTCAAAGGTGATGAAATCAAGGGATTGGGAACATTCAATGTCAGACTTTTCGCCGGATATACAAGTATCCCGTATGATACAAACTTCAACAAGGTTGTTGAACTCGATCAGCTTGCCTTGGACCTGAACGATACTGTTCCACCACAGATCGTGAATAACCGCGCTGCAATTGTAGGACAGAGAAAGCTGGAAATTGTTTTCAGTGAGCCTGTGAACAGCTTTACAGCTACTGCATTGGAAAATTATACACTGTCGGGAATCACGAATAATTCCATAACCAATATCATTCTTACCCATTCAAGAAAGGTAATCCTTACACTGGCGAATCCACTTCCAACTCAAGCCAGCGGTACAGTGACAGTTCAAAATGTAACCGATATCACAGGCAACGCTATCACAGCACCGAACAACGTTGCCACAATCACTACGGTCATAATTCCACATATTGTTGGTACGTTTAATAACTGGGTGCCTTCCAATCATGATCATGATCTTGTGCTTCAGGATAACGGATTGTGGAGTGTAACGATATCCATGCCAGCAGATGCAAATGCATTCAAGATTCTGGAGAGTGATTCTTGGAACAATAATGACTGGCCTGCTAACAACATGACCGTAACGCTAACGATAGCACAGGATATCACAATCTATGCAAATTGCGGTGTGAGTACCGGTGAAAAGAATGGAGATGAATTTGTCTTCAATACACCCAACTACCCGATTGTCACAGGTTCTTTCCTCAGCGAGTTGGGAGATACCGACTGGTCAACAACGACAAATGTATCTGTCATGAATGATGATGGTAATAATAATGATACAATAGCAAATGATGGAATCTATACATGGGAACATCTGTTACCTGCCGGTAATTATGAGTATAAGGTCGTTTTGAATCGAAATTGGGATCAGAATACAACTTCAGCGAATCTACCGTTGGATTTGACTGGGAATACTGTAGTCAAATTCACATATGATATGCGCCAGAACCTCATACAGCAATCATTTACCACCTCCAATAATGATCCTTTCTCTGTAGCCATATCTCCTGCGATATTGAGAACCAATTATCCAAATCCCTTCAATCCTGCGACAACCATGAGTTTTGAGTTGAAAACCGCAGCGTATGCAAGATTAAAGATTTTTAATTCCAAAGGACAATTGGTGAACACACTATGTTCAGACCAACTCTCGAAAGGAATACATTCTTACATATGGAATGATACAGATTCTAATCATACTCCTGTCTCCTCAGGACTATATCTTTATGCATTGGAAGTAAACGGGAAGATCATTGCAACGAAAAAGTGTGTATTAATGAAATGATTGAATCCTTTTGAGGGAGGTATCGATGAAAACATTGTTTCTTGTTTTATCGCTTGTCATTGGAAGCATACCCATCTTTCTCTTGGGGCAGACAAATGACATTTCCAATGGGTTCCTGGAAGTGGAATGTATCGTTACAGATTCCCTTGGAACAATCAATGATACATTCCTTGCTGGAGAACCTCTGACCTATTCCCTTTCCATCATCAATGTGGGAGATTATGCCATTCCCTATCGTTCGAGTTCAGCATTCAAGGATATTGCAGCCATCGAGGTCAAGCCGTATGTGAAGTCAACCAGTGATTCCATAACGGTGAATTTGCAGCAATTGGATACCAATTCTGTATTGCAGATCAATGATGAACTGTTTATAACAAAGACCGTTACCTTGGATAAACCTGGGAAATATGAATTTGTAGTAACGCCTCATTTCCATTTTCGCAGGGATGACTGGCCTGATACAGGCAGTTTAAACCGAATCGTTACAATCAAGGCGAATTGATGCTCGGGACAATTCATAACACCTAATAGTTCTCCAGAACTTTTATGCATGATGGTAGATTCGAAAGAGAACTGAATCCGGGGATAACTATCCATATGCATAACCTTCCACAAATGAATCATTTGAATAAATTGTTTGACATTTTTATTGCCAGTTTCATCTTACAGAATTATCCTATGTAAGTTAGATTGATATACATGGAGGTAGAATATGAAAAACATTCTTTTGTTAGGTTTGATTTTGTTGTTCAGTATATCTCTATTCGCATTCACACCGGTCATTGACGGTGTTAAGGATAGCGGCTGGGGAACCACTCCCAATCACAGCACAACAACTTCAAAACTGCCCACTGAGTTCAACCTTGATGGTGGCGTTTACCTTACCGATGATGAGAATTATGTTTATATAGGCATCCCAACGGATAATGACCCTTGGAATGATAGTATGCCTGTTCATTTTCACGTTGCCATAGATCTCAGAAACACAACCACAGGCGGTACGACAGATGCCTGGGGTAGTGGAATACTATATGGTCAGACATATAAACCTGATTTCGATATCATCACGCAATGGAATACTACTGATGAAAATTGCGGTTGGACAGCTTTGCAGACTTGGACAGGGACCGCATGGTCTCAGTCCCAGTTACCTCCACCTTATATCAAAGGCGGTGGAAACCAGTTTACAGAAATTTCCATACCTCGCAGCATCCTTGGCAATATCGGGCAGGGAGAGACCATCAATATCTCTGTATGGGCAAGACCAGACTATACAAAAACGAATGCAAGCGTATGCTTGCCTGCAGATGCTACCTTTCCCACTGATTGGGGCAACGGTCCTGCAGGTACTTTCACAACTCAATTTTCATATACGGTTCAGACACTCCTTGTGGGTATGATAGCACCTCAGATGGTAAGCATCACACAGTTGACTGATTCATCCTTTAATGTGACGTTCGATGAGCCGATGAAGGAAGAAAATGCCACAGAGCCTTCGAATTATACATTTGGTGGTGGCATGACTGTATCGTCAATCACGATGGTAAATCCTTCTGTCTACACTTTCACAACATCACTCAAGATGAGCGGTGGTGCGACATACAGCGTCACTGCACATCCTGAAATCACTGACCTTGCAGGAAATTCCATCGATACTTCCCATAATTCAGTTTCATTTGTTGCTTTATATTACTCGAATGTCACTTTCCAAGTGAACATGAATCTTGAGATCCTTGCCGGCAGGTTCGTTCCTGAAACTGATCAGGTCTGTGCACGTGGTGGCTTCAATGGTTGGGGAACCACTCCCCTGTCTGATCCGAATACAGATGGAATTTATACAGTTACTTTATCCATTCCATATGGTGAAGGCTCTTCCTTCGAATATAAATACTGGAATAATCATAATGCGGGTGATAATTGGGAATCTTTGCCAGCAAACCGCAGCTATACCATTGTCGGTGAAGATAATATCATTCCAGCAGTATATTGGAATGATCTGACACCTTCCGGGATTACCACTCACGTAATTTCTGTAACATTCCGCGTGAATATGGATTTGGAAGACACTTCGGGCGGAGTATTCGTTGCCGGTGATTTCAACTCTTGGAACAGCACAAGCAATCCCATGAGTATGCCGACCAAAAGCAATATTTACTTTGCTACGATTGACTTCCCTGCCTACTCGATACTGAATCAGGCATACAAGTATATTAACGGTACAACCTGGGAATACATTGATAACAGAACATTCAGTTTGAATGATTCATTGACGACAATGACTTTGGATGTTGTCTATTTCAATAATTCCATTCCGACCGAATTGACATCGTTGGCATTCATGCAGATGGCTAATTCCTTCTATACGAATTTCAATGACAACGATGTTCTTCCTGCTGGCTCAAACCTGCAGTTTGAAGTGAAGTTGACTCCAGTGGATGTCAATGCCAATTCACAGTACAGTGCCTCGCTGCATTATCGTCCTGTAGGGGCAATTCGATGGATGACTGAATCATTTACATATGACAACACCTTTGAAAATGATTCCTACTGGCATTTCATGATGGATAATTCAGAAGGCTTCTTAGATGGAGCTGAGTTCGAATTCTACATTACTGCAACGGATTATAACGGACCGGAATTAACTGATGACAATAGTGGATCGTATTATCATGTCTCTGTTGCTTCAGGAGCACTTCCAGCGCCTGCCAATGTCGTAATCACGATCGTAGGTCATGATCTGCATGTAAGTTGGGATGCGGTACCAGGAGCAACTTCCTATCGCGTCTATTATTTTGATGACCCTACTAATCCAAGTTCCATCGACTACTTTACAGTAACAGAGCCATCGATTATCATGGGTGGATTTGCTCTCTCTGATGGGCACAAGTTCTTCCATGTGACGGCGCTGAATTAAACTACTCGTAATATAGAGGGTCTGCAATCGTGCAGACCCTTTTTTTGCCTTACACAGAAAGTTAATTATAATGGAATAAAGATGTATGTAATATTATTGATGAGAAGGAGTTGAAAAATATCTTGACGTACTCTTTCAATATTTTCTATATATAATTCTGCATTAAAAATTAGGAGGTAGGCAATATGAATAAGATCGTAGTTACTTTTTTCTTTATTTTACTGCTGATTGGCAGTTTGGCTGCCTTCACTCCCACAATAGATGGAGTGAAGGATTCAGGCTGGGGAACCACGCCAACCCATAACACATACACGACCATGATACCAACAGAATTCAACCTGGATGGTGGCTGTTATGTCACAGACGATGCGAATTACGTATATATTGGTATTCCCACAGATAATGACCCCTGGGGAGATGGTGCATCCGTTCACATGCATGTGGCAATCGATGTAAAGAATACCACCGCTGGCGGAACATCTGACGCCTGGGGCAGTTCCATTGTTTATGCTCAAACCTATAAACCTGATTTCGATATCATCACACAATGGAACACTGACTCAGAAAATGTGGGTTGGACAGGATTACAAACTTGGACAGGTTCTGCCTGGTCACAAACCCAGTTAACGAATATTGCTGGTGGTGGAAACCAGTTCACAGAAATGGCGATAGCCAGAAGCGTGTTCGGTAACATCGCTCTTGGCGAGACAATCAATATTTCTGTCTGGCTGAGACCGGATTGGAGCAAGAATGGTGCCAGTTCATGCCTTCCTGCTGATGCAGGTTTTGCTACTGACTGGGGTAATGGTTGGCAGCTGAGTTTTACTTCACAGTTCTCCTATGCGATGACCACTGAATTGGCTGATATGATCGCTCCCAAGGTTGTGAGCATGACACAGCTTTCCCCCACTTCATTCAACCTCGTGTTCAATGAGCCGATGAATGAAACCAATGCGGTCATCTCCACAAATTACACCTATGGCGGTGGAATGAGCATATCCTCCATCTCCATGGTTAATTCCTCGACATATACGTTCAACACAACTGCTGCTCTTACAGGTGGAAGCACCTACACAGTAACAGCGTTACCAGCCATTACTGACGTTGCAGGAAACCCTATCGACACTGGATACAATGTGGGCACACTTGTTGCTAATTACTACACTGATGTTACGTTCCAGATCAACATGAATCTAGAGATCATCAGCGGTGGTTTCGTTCCCAGTACTGATCAGGTATATGTCCGTGGCGGATTCAATGGATGGGGTACCACTCAGTTATTTGATGGTGATTCGAACGGCATCTACACAGTCACTCTTTCCCTGCCTTATGGTGTGGGAACATACTTTGAATACAAATTCTGGAACAATCATCTCGGTGGGGATAACTGGGAATCAGTAGCCAACCGCAACTACACCACTGTCTCCGGGGATAATACAATTCCTGCAGTATATTGGAATAATGCAGACCCCTCGAGTGTCACAACACATCCCATCAATGTTACATTCAAAGTTGATATGTCGAATGTATCCAGCTTCACGAATGTGTATGTGGCAGGTACTTTCAACGGATGGAATGGCACAGCCAATCCTCTGACTGCAGCAAAAGGTGTTTATCAGACCACGATTCTATTCCCGGCATATACCAATAAATACCAGGAATACAAGTACCTGTACGACAGTACATGGGAGTATATTGATAACCGTTCATTCAATTTGGATGACGGTGTTGCATCCATGATCCTGCCTGCTGTGTTCTTCAATAATATTGAAGGTGAACTGCCTGTTGAATTGTCCTCCTTTACTGCAGTGACATTCAATACAACAACCGTTGCTGTTCAATGGACATCGCAATCAGAGACTGACCTGATGGGTTATTATGTTTATCGCGGCACATCTCCTGATGTAGATTCAGCAATCAGGATCAATGACAGGATGGTTGCTGCAACCAATACATCCACAACCCAATCCTATTCAGTTCAAGACACTGAACTCACTCCCGAAACAACTTATTTCTACTGGTTGGAATCTGTGAATCTGGATGCCTCAAATGAGTTCTTCGGTCCGGTGACCGTTCATTTCGGATATAATAACAATGATACTCCTAACCTTGAGCTTCCAACCTTCACTACATTGTTTGCAGCTTACCCGAATCCATTCAATCCCAGCACTACCCTCAGTTTCCGTATGGAAAAAGGTGGTGTTGCAAACCTGAATGTATATAACGTAAGGGGTGAACTGATCAAGCATATATTCAACGGTGCAATTGCAGCCGGTACCTGGCGTTGGACTTGGGACGGAACAGATATGAGAGGAAACTCTGTAGCAAGCGGTGTTTACTACTACCGTTTTGATGCAGGTAACTGTCACAAGACCAATAAGATGGTCTTAATGAAATAATCGGAATCTTATATAGAACAGGCATCAGAAATGATGCCTGTTTTTTTTATATCCACATATTCCTATTATGTGAAGTATGCCTCCCTATAAAAATCAATTGACGTATCCTTCAGGAATAAAACTATTCTTCAATATGGAGGTTCCTGCATGCCTTATGACTTTGACACAGTATACTCGAGAAAAGATACGGGTTGTTACAAATACGATGCATTGAAGGTATTTCTTGGTTCAGAAGACCTAATTCCAATGTGGGTTGCCGACATGGATTTTACAACCGCTCCGGAGATACTTGCTGCCCTGCAGGTTCGTCTCGATCATCAAATATTCGGTTACAACTTCAGGAAGTCTGACTTCTACGACAGTCTCATTGAATGGGTCAAAAAACGTCATGGCTGGACGATTCATCGAAATTGGATCATTCATACGCCCGGTATCGTACCGGCGCTTGCGCTCGCAGTTTCTGCCTTTACAGAACCCGGTGATGGGATATTGATCCAACAACCTGTTTATCATCCTTTTTCAGAAATTGTGACTGACCATGGCAGAAAACTCATTGTTAACCAACTCATTGAGAATGACTTGAAATACACGATGGATCTTGATACTTTAGACAGGCAGCTTGCGGAAGCAAAACTGGTGTTTCTCTGCAGTCCACACAATCCGGTGGGAAGAGTATGGACGCAGGATGAATTACTCGACTTCGGAAGATTATGCAGAAAACACAAGGTGATTGTGATTGCTGACGAAATTCACAGCGATCTGATATTCGCACCTCACAAACACATTCCCTTTGCATCTCTTGAGGATTTCAGCGAATTTACGCTAACTTGCTACGCACCAAGTAAAACATTCAACATTGCAGGATTAGCGACTTCCGCTATTGTTGCCGAAAACAGGCTGCTATATGATACTTTTCACAACCTTGTTTTCAAGCGGCACCTTCATTATGGAAACACTTTCGGGCTGACAGCTTTTGAAACTGCTTACCGATCAGGTGAAGCATGGCTCAAAGAGCTTCTCATCTATTTAAACGATTCGCTACAATATATCAAAGAATATATGAAGATGAACATTCCTCAAATCAAGGTTTGCGAACCTGAAAGTACATTTCTTCTCTGGCTCGATTTCCGACAATTGGGAATCAGTGATGATGACCTTCAGAAGCTCATGCTGAAAAAAGCAAAGATTGCCTTTGATCAGGGAACTCATTTCGGTTTGGGCGGCAATGGATTCATGCGAATGAACTATGCCTTCCCGAGGAGTATTCTCACACAAGCGCTCCATCAATTAAAACAAGCACTAAGCAACCATTTACAGGGGTAGATCATGACAATGCAGACACAAATCGAAATTCTGTTTAAAAAACCTCCTCATTATACGCAAGATGATATTGAACTTTTCCATGCGTTCAAGAAAGAACTGAATGAAGGAAAAATCAGAGCCTGTACAAAAGAAAAAGGAGTATGGGTTGTACACCCCTGGATCAAAATGGGAATATTACTTGGCTTTCGAATGGGATTACTGACAGAAATGAAGGAAGCAGGAGATCAGCCATTCTTCGATAAGGACACATATCCGCTGAAGAAAATCAGGGTGGATGATAAGGTTCGGATCGTTCCGGGTGGGACTTCCGTACGTGATGGTTGCTATGTCGCTCCCGGTGTCACAATCATGCCGCCTGTGTTCGTGAATACCGGTGCCTATATCGACGAAGGATGCCTTATCGATTCGCATGCGCTTGTGGGAAGTTGTGCTCAAGTAGGTAAGAATGTACACCTTTCAGCAGCAGCAATACTTGGAGGAGTTCTGGAACCTGTTGGTAATAGCCCTGTCATCATTGAAGATAACGTTTTCATCGGTGGAAATACAGGTCTATATGAGGGTGTGATCGTAAAGGAAAATGCCATCATCGCTGCCGGAACTGTTATCACGGCTGGGACACCTGTCTATGATTCGGTGAATGGTAAATACTTGGACAAGGTCCGCTGCGAAGCAGTTGTAATACCTCCGAACGCCGTTGTCGTACCGGGAAGCCGTGAAATTGCTTCTCATCCCGGATTCCACGTATATTGTCCCATTATTATCAAATACAGAGACAGCAAGTCTGATCGTTCCGTTGAACTTGAAATGGATTTACGCTAATGCTGTCACAAGTTTCAAGCAGAATACTCGATATCGAGAAATCACTGATCCGGCAAATCTATGATTCAGCCCCATCGGATGCAATCAATCTCGGTTTAGGTGAAATCCAGTTTCCTATGACAGATTTCCTCAAGGAAAAGGCAGCGGAACTCATCCATTCAACGGCATTCTATTACACACCCAATGCAGGTTTGTCTGAATTGCGCGAGAGTGTTGCCCATTATTACAATGACGATTTAAACGCGAATGGTGTTTGTATCATGAATGGAGCGGAAGAAGCCTTGTATGCAACGCTTACGACCTTCATCGATACAGGTGACAAGGTGGTTATCGTTGAACCGTATTACCCGGCTTACAACTCCATTGTTCGCATGCTGGGTGGAATCCCGATCTCTCTCCCATTGGATTCTGATAATCAATTTTCACTTAATCTGGCACTTTTACAGGAAACTTTGAAGCAGAAACCGAAATGTATGATTTTCAGCCACCCTTCCAATCCCCTTGGAACAGTATTCACAAGGGAAGAAATGCAAGCCATTGTTGCTGCTTGCAGGCAGAATGATGTCATCCTCATCGTCGATGAAGTCTATCGGGAGCTTTCGCTGGATACCCCCATCCCCTCTTTTTACGGTTCATATGAAAAGCTTCTTGTGATATCAGGTGTGTCAAAGTCACATTGTATGACCGGTTGGAGAATCGGCTGGGTCATCGGAAAGCCTGAGCATATTCAGCCCATTATCATCACACACCAGTATATATCCACATGTGCAGGCAACCTTGGACAGCGTTTGGCAACTCAAGCCTTGTCCGAACAGGGTATGCGTTCGATCTCCAGACTCAATGATAGCCTACGAACCAATTATTTTGTCTGTATGGAAACACTGTGTCATCTGAATCAAATCGAGATTGTGAAACCGACTGCTGCATTTTATCTTTTCCTAAAGTTAGGCTGTGACGATCTTGAGTTCTCTCGTTCCCTGGCTGAAAGAGGGCTTATCACAGCACCTGGAAGAGCATTCGGCAAGCTTGGGACTGGTTGGTTGAGAATTAGTTATGGATTGGGAATGGCAAAGCTGGAAAAAGGGTTGGAAATATTGGTGAATGCATATCATATTTGCCATTAAAATGGTGAGTTACTCTTAAATTACATTTCCTTTGCGATCAATGCCCCAAGTCGAACATTATTCTTGATCAGCTCAATATTCGCTTTCAGTGATTCACCTTCGGTCAGTTCATACAATCTCTGCAGCAGGTAGGGTGTGGTAGCCTTCCCCTTAATATGAAGCTTCTCGGCATCCAACAATGCTGCATCGACCACTTTGCTGATTTTATCGAATGGTATCTCACTCTCATGGGGAATGGGATTTGCCACAAGCATTCCCTGTGCAAGATGAAGGGATCGCTGATATTGATAAGCCTCTGCGGCCTGTTTTGCGGTATCGATCCTATCAATGGGATAAGGAGTGGTACGAGAATAAAAAGCAGGGAAACAATCCGTTTGATAACCATACACAGGTACTGCCAGAGTTTCCAGATATTCCAGCGTCTTGGGTAGATCAAGGATCAGTTTGGCTCCTGCACATACAACCAAAACAGGGATGGAAGACAAGGCAGTGAGATCGGACGAAATATCCATAGTTGTTTCACTGCCCCTGTGCACGCCCCCAATACCACCAGTAGAGAACACTTTGATTCCCGCGAGGTTTGCAAGGTACATTGTGGCGGATACAGTTGTCCCACCTGTTTGCCTGAATAACATTGCATACGGTAAATCCCTCATGGAGAGCTTCACTGCTCCCCTGGAATCACCCAATTCAGTCAGTTCATCGTGGGTCAAACCAATCCTGGGTTTCCCGTCTTTTACACAGATCGTAGCTGGGATTACTCCCAAATCCAGTGCCACCTGCTCTAAAATGAGCGCAGTTTGCACGTTTTCAGGAAATGGCATTCCATGTGTGATTACGGTAGATTCGAGTGCAAGAATGGGCTTTTTAGTGGTAATTGCGTCCCTTACTTCAGGGGAAAGAATGTATTGGTCTTGGTTCATCTTCTGGATTCTGCAAGTTTGGGACTTTCGACTCCAAGAACCTGGACCTGCACATGCTTTACTCCCGCCCTTATCATACCCAACTGCTCGGCTGCAGCTCGCGAAAGGTCAAGATCCATGCTTCTCACGAAAGGACCACGATCGTTGACACGCACAATGACCTCTTTGCCATTATCTTTATTGGTGATTTTAAGTAGGGTATTGAAAGGAAGTTTTCGATGGGCGCATGTAAGTTTATTTTTATTGTAGATCTCACCACTGGTTGTCCGTCTGCCGTGAAGACAATTCGCATAATACGTTGCCTTCATTGTAAACGTCTGTACGGAATCAGAAGGGGGTTCCTCAACTAACTCCCCTTGTAACTCGCGTTGACTTAGCTCATTCTGTCTCGTAGTATTACTGGATTGGTCCACAGTCTGAGCAGGAGACGTGCATAAGCTCGCCGCCGCCATTGTGAATGCTCCCAGCAATAGCATACTTAACTTTTTAAACATTATTAATTACCTCTTTACTCTGTGGAGTCATGTTGCTGAACCACAGATTTCCTGTCCACAAAAATTTTGCTCTAAAACTACTTAACTCTTTGAATTGCATTCAGTTAACCGGTTTTAGCACTCAGCGTTTTCAGAAGCAAATTACCTGCTAATCGCATTTTTTGGTCGTTCGTAAGTTCCATTTTGGAATAGATTCATGGAAGTGTAAGAAGATTGGAAGAATGTATTTGTGTATTTATTTCATTGGATAGGCAATCAGCAATAAATCCCTGCCTACCATCCTGACTTCATCGATATTGAATTCAAGTGCATCCGCCAGTTTATCAACTCCCACATTATCATATAATATGCGTTTCCCACCCACGATCTTGGGTGAGATGAAGTAATAAAGCTTATCCACCAGCCTGTTTTTCTGGAATGATGAACTAAGCTCGGTTCCTGCTTCAACCATCACCTGCATCTTTTTCATACCATATAGGATGTTCAGCACCTGATGCAAATCCAACTCCCTGGAATATGCTGAAACTGCTTCCACTTTTACACCAGCCTTTTGCAACTTCTCTTCCTTGGAAGGATTGTCATAGCCTTCAGCTTTGAAGATCAACGTCTGAAATTCCTTCGCTGTTTTTACCAGGTTTGAATGCAGAGAGATTTGAAGATCATGGTCCAATACCACACGCAGCGGTTGTTTGTATGCTTCGGGAAGCCTAACATTCAGCATGGGATCATCTGCCAGCACCGTTCCGATACCAGTGATCACCGCATCCGCTTCCTGCCTGAGTTGATGTACAAAAAGGCGTGATTCTTCCCCCGATATCCATCTCGAATTCCCTGTTTTGTCCGCAATCTTACCATCGAGAGTAACAGCGTTTTTGATGAATACATAGGGTCTCTTCTCTGTAATGTAGGTAATGTATGCTTCCAATTGCTTGAAAATCTTATCTTTCCAAATCCCTGACGTAACTTCAATGCCCGCATCCTGCAATTTATTGATACCCCGCCCACTCACGATGGGATTCGGGTCTTCGATTCCGATATATACGCTCTTGATTCCCTGTTCTATGATCATATCAGCACAGGGGGGAGTATTACCATAATGGGAACAGGGCTCCAGCGTCACATACAGGTCAGCTCCCATACACTGTGATTTTGCTGCCTTCACAGCCTGCACTTCTGCATGATCTTTCCCATAAGGCTGTGTATAGCCCTTTCCGATGACTTTTCCATCCCTTACCAGCACTGCCCCCACAAAGGGATTCGGTGAAGTCCTACCCCTGCCTTTTTCTGCAAGTTCGTAGGCAAGTTTGAAGTACTTTTCCTGGTATGGCATGGTGTATCCTATGCTTTATTGCTTTCCGTGATAAAATGAGTTAGGTTCTTCGCCACATTCTCATTATCAGGTTCAAGCTCGAGGCATTTCTCCCACAGTTCCTTTGCCCGGTGTAAATCACCTTTTGTCATGGAAACGATAGCCAGATTATTCATGACCTTCGTATCCTTGGGATTGTTTTGCAGGAGAATCTCGTAATGCGACTGTGCTTCATCATACTGCTTGTCAGCCTGCATGACAAATGCCAGGTTGAATCTGGCTTGATGGAAATTTGGATCAAGTAGGATTGCTCTTTGAAAGTGGTTAATTGCCTTCTTCCTGTCAGCTTCCAATGAGTAATATAAACCCCAGTGATACTCCATATCCGCTGAATCCATGAAAACAGCACTGTATTTCTTCAGGGAATCATATGCCTTGCTTGACTTCTGCTGTCCCAGGAAATTCTGTATATATTCCAGGGCACCCTTCTCACCGTATATCATCTGCGGATTGCCGCCGATCTTCGATACCAGGTACCATTCGCCATCCCGTTTCTTCCAATGCAGGGTCAGGTCGTCCTTATAATTGATGTCATAAAAGACCAGCCCTTCATTGCCATCCTTGGCATAAGCGGAAGATATCAGCGAAAATACGTTCATTTTCCGAATGACAGGCATGGATGTCATAGAATCGATATACCTTTTGATATTCTTCTCTTCACTGTATAATTCTGCATAATAAAGATAGGGAATTGTCTCTTCCCATTTCTGCATGACCAGCAGTTGCAGGAATTCCTCACTTCTGGTTTCATAATTGTGATGGGGCATCGAGTTTGATGAAGATGGAAGTTGAAGCCTTTCCAGGAGGTAATTCAAGGGAAGAAGAATATTCTGAGGAATTCGATTGATATAGGATTGCAGTTTGGTTCTGCCTTCCTCGGTTTCCGACATCTTAATTGGGATTTGATCTCCCAGTTCCTGACTTGGCATCAGCATCCATTGATCGATGAGTAATTTATTCAGCGCAATGTTCTCTTCAAAAGAATCTACCTTACAGCGTCCGATTGCCAATGTATTGGCTTCGTTTTTCTGGAGCCTGTATTCACAAGCTTCCGGACAACGATTATCGATCCGCATGCCATTGCAGCAATGCCAACAGATATTCTTGTCCCTGCGGAGACAGAATCGGTTGCCTCTATAGGTATGACAGAGTTTGCATCTCTCCTTCTTCAGGAATCCGACCAAACTCCCTCCATCGCTTCAGGAAGTCTGCGTTTGAATGCAGATATCTTCACAAGATGCTTCACGCGATCGATCTCGCTTTGCGTATAGCCATTCCCGATGATCTCACGTTCGGACATCTTCTGCTCCATAATCGCATTTAAAATGGAATCCAGGCGGGTATATGTAAGTCCCAGTTCCTTTTCGTCCGTCTGATCAGCCCAAAGGTCAGCCGTCGGTGGTTTTTCGATGATCACAGCAGGGATGTTCAGTATCTTTGCCATTCCACGGACTTCCGTCTTGTAGAGATGCCCGATTGGCTCAAAGGCACATGCCGAATCTCCATATTGTGTGCTATAGCCTGTCATAATTTCTGATTTGTTGCTCGTTCCGGCAACAAGAGCCTTATACTGACTGGATTTGTCGTACAATACACACATACGGGTGCGTGCCATGTAGTTCCCTCTACGCAAGGCATCGGCTTCCTTTTCATACGTTTGGAAATATCCATCCACCATCGGTGAAATATCAATGACTTCCGTCTTGATATCAATAAACGCGGCAAGCTTCTGCGCATCGGCAAGACTGAAAGGATGACTGGTCCTGTAAGGCATCATGATCCCGATCACATGTTCCTTGCCCAAGGCTCTTGCGGCAAGTGTTGCAGTCAGGGATGAATCGATACCGCCTGATAATCCGACGATCACATTCTCGAAACCATTGTCTTTGGTGTATTTTTTGATGAAATCACAAATCCGCTCGATCTCATCGTTCAATTTGATAGTTCTCATTTATGGTAATCTCCTAATCGTGTTGATATAAAAAATCTTCTTCAGTACCCGATCAGAATACTGAAGAAGATAAAGGGACTCTATACGCCGATCACTTCTTTGATCTCGGGTATTTCTTCCTTAAGAACTCGCTCGATACCAGCCTTGAGTGTAAGGGTTGCCATGGGACAACTTCCACAGGCACCGGTTAAACGAACTTCAATGACACCGTCTTCACGAACCTTAACAAGTTCAACATCGCCGCCATCAGCTTGTATTGCAGGACGAATACGACCGAGTACTTCTTCCACTTTCACTTTATCTATCATAAGATCCTCCAAAAGATAGTATATCTACAGTCACAAAAAGAGCAATCGGAAATTCGTCAATATAATAAATAGAGCCTGAAAACATGCTAATCAATGCGCTTTATGGGCAATGGAATTGCCTTTTTCAATGACGGAGATCAGAACGAAAATGTACCACAGGTTTCCCAACCTGTTTTGGGAGTGGGTTTTCCTACCCACGAATTGCCCTTATCTCTCCGCCCAGAGACCCCCCTTAATCCCCCCTTGGCAATGGGGGTAGGGGACCTCCCTTACCATAAGGGAGGAATGAATAACATCCCATCGGGATGCTCTGCCATAACACTCGGGCGTTAGCCCGGTGATAGAAGTCACATCAATCTCCGAGCCCTGTAAGGGCGAAACCTCATAGCCCATAGCGTCAGCTATGGGTTGCAATTCCCCACGACCATTACAGCCCTGAAAGGGCGACACCCTTACCTAGAAGTGCAGAATTAATCAAACTCATCCGGCACTCCGTGCCACCTTCTCTTTATCCAAAGAGAAGGAATATCGTCTTCATAAATCTCAGAAACTAACTTACCATAAGTGAGGATTTTGGAGATCATCAATCACTGGATTCTTCACCATCCCTTTTGTTGATCGGTTTGGCTCATAGTATGTATTTATATTCATCCCAATTCTCTAAATATAATTTACACAATCTAATAAAGTGGATGATTCTAAGCCTACATACGGAATATCAAATTGTTCAGTGAAAGGATATTGAATTAGCGCTTTCCGAAATTTCTCGAAATATGGTTTATCAGCAAGTATATTCAAATAGGCAAATTCCCTATCCTTGAACAGGAAATCAAAACACCCCTCCATATTCGAATAAAATTCAGGAAATTCCCAATCTTGATTCAACCGAATTTCATCATCCAGATAGTCTTCAGATGTTGCCATCTGAACCAATATATTGAAGTCTATGTAGAGGGTTCGCATACTTCTATTTGTTAGTTTTGGGTTCTATCGTTGGTTTTGTCAGCCCTTTTTCTTTTTTATCAATATATGTGTCATAGTTATTTTTAAGTATTTCTACAATTGCATCATCTGGAATTCCAATGCTCTTGAAAAAGTTCGCTTCAAAAATGCATCTAATGATAATGAACAAACGATTGATTTTTTTATATTCTTTATCTAAAGCGAGATTTGTTCTGTTATGTATTAAAGAATTTCTTAATTCAGAAATACTGTATGCTAAGCCTTTTATGTTGAAATCGAAGAGGTTATGTAAGACATGTATATTATTATTTAATAATTGCTTAAACATACTGTTCAAACTCAATTCATTTGCATGATCAAGCTGCCCATATATCCTGTTCATGAGTTCTTCCGATAAATGGGTGCTAGTAACATCTGAAATTGACGACTTTAGTTTTGGAATCACATCTTTTTTATAAATTGCTACATCAATATAGTAAAAATCTTGAATCACCAGTTTTGCCAAACTTTCAATACCACGTAACGCAATTTCAAGTTTATATTCATATACATGTTCCCTTAAGAACAGAGGCCAGTAACTGAAAATTGCTTCTTTCAGCTTATTGGTTAGTTCAAAATAAGCCATTATAATACTACTGAAATTATCTTTAATCAAATCAAATTTGAAACTTACTGTTTCTATCGGGTTGATTTTTCCTAATAACTCATGTAACATTTCTATAGAGTTAATTTGATAATCTTTAATATTAGTGTTGTAAAGCTGAATGTTATATGGATACATATTCCGATTCGTAAGTAGTGAAAACAAGAACCAAAATTTTTCTAGATATTTTTTAACAATATTATCATAACTATGGTACTCGTGAAAGACAAGTTTCACAAATGTTTGCGATTCAAGCTTTGCTGCCTTACTGTTTTTATTTCCAGAATATGATCTCCAAATGACTAAATCAAAATCTTCATTGATTGGGAAAAATTCTTCACACCGTGAACTACTTAATTTAATGTAGTCTTTATCGGATTCTTTGGTTATCTTTGTGTGCCCAAGAACATCTTCGATATAAGGTATTTGAAATGTCATTTCATCAAATACAAGATTACCGGTATTTTCGTAAGTTTCTATATTACCTAATAAAGCGTATTTAATACTAAAAGTATAGTGAGACATCCCCAACATACTTAATACATTGCATTTTGCTTCAAATAGGACTACTGAGCCGCAATCATATAATCTGCCGAAAATCACTTCCTTCAATTGATCATCAAGAGATGGAAATATGGGTTCATCAAGCATTCCTACATGGTGATAGATTTGCAGAGTTAT
The DNA here is from genome assembly GCA_035402645.1 of Candidatus Cloacimonadota bacterium. Classification (GTDB taxonomy): domain Bacteria; phylum Cloacimonadota; class Cloacimonadia; order Cloacimonadales; family DAONDQ01; genus DAONDQ01. Next base: position 24,347 of record DAONDQ010000036.1, read on the forward strand.
ATTACCAAGTTTATATGCAAGTTCACCAAAGAAAATACGAGTAGGATTATCAGGAAACCAGAAGAATCCTTTATACTCACGAGATTGACAAAATATCTTTTCTTCCATCATTTCCCCTATCATTCGAAATTTCTAAAAAATCCATACTCAATTATGCGGAAATCATTATTCATAACCCTCTCACCTTGATATTTTCATATTAGACTTGTAGAAAAGCATTCATAAAGGATATTTCAGAGTCAATAAATATTATTCCTGTTTCATAAGCGTGTTTACTATATCCACACTTACGGACAAGACATCGGAGTTGCGTTTAATATTATATGAAGCGCAGTTATCGTAGCAAAGGTTTCCCAACCTGTGGTAAGACATTGCTTGCAACGCACAGGGTGCGTTGAGCCACCTCACGGGGTGAGGCGTTCCATACAGCTCTGCAT
>DAONDQ010000037.1:0-24173 GCA_035402645.1 Candidatus Cloacimonadota bacterium
AGGAAAAGGGCGAGAAGATCGTAGAGAGCAATATCGCAGCTTTCAGAGCTGGCAAAGACTATGCAGCCAATGCTGTAAAAAACTGATAAGGAGAACGAATTCATGACCCAGAAGGTCAGGACTGCAATAGAACACACGAGAGAAGAAAATTACGCGGAATGGTATCAGCAGGTCATCAAGGCTGCTGACTTAGCAGAGAATAGTGATGTAAGATGCTGTATGGTGATCAAGCCCTGGGGCTTTGCCATATGGGAGAACATACAGAGAAATTTGGATGAAATGTTCAGGGAAACAGGTCATAAGAACGCCTATTTCCCCATCTTCATCCCGAAGAGTTTCTTTGAAAAGGAAGCAGAACATGTGGAAGGCTTTGCCAAGGAATGTGCTGTTGTAACACATTCCCGCCTGGAAGATGACGGCAAGGGCGGACTGAAGGTGGCTGGAGAGCTTACGGAACCGTATATCGTACGTCCGACAAGCGAGACCATCATTGGTGCTTCCTTTGCACGCTGGGTGAATTCCTATCGTGACCTGCCGCTATTGATCAATCAATGGGCGAACGTGGTTCGCTGGGAACTTCGCACCCGTATGTTTCTTCGTACAGCTGAATTTCTCTGGCAGGAAGGTCATACAGTGCATGCCACATCTGAAGAAGCCATGGAAGAGACGATGAAGATGCTGGATGTTTATGCCAAATTTGCAGAAGACTACCTCGCAATTCCTGTCATCAAGGGTGAAAAGACAGATTCAGAGAGATTTCCGGGTGCGGTTGCCACCTATTGCATCGAATCCATGATGCAGGATAGGAAGGCATTGCAGTCAGGCACTTCACACTTCCTCGGTCAGAACTTCGCAAAATCCTCACAGATCAAATTCCAGAACCAGAACGGTGAGTTGGAATATGCCTGGACAACCTCGTGGGGAGTCTCCACAAGACTGATAGGTGCCCTGATCATGGCGCACAGCGATGATAACGGCATGGTCATTCCACCGAGAGTGGCACCGGCGCATGTTGCTCTGATCCCCATTTATAAGAATGAAGAAGAGCATGCGGAAGTCATGAAGTTCGTGAATGAGCTTGGTGATAAACTTCATTCTGTTCGTTATCTCGACCAGAAACTGAGGGTGGAGATCGATAACAGGGACATGACTTCCAGTGAACGAAACTGGAACTGGATCAAGAGAGGAATTCCAGTGAGAGTGGAGATTGGAATGCGTGATATCGCATCCGGCACTGTCATGGTCGGTCGCCGTGATCACGAGGCAAGAGACAAGAAGGCGACGCCTGTCGATGAATTGTTATCGGGTATCGTCGATATCCTCGAGGATATTCAGACGAAGATATATACAAAGGCTTTGGAATTCAGAAATGCGAATACGCTTCCTATCGATGATCATGAGCAATTCTATGCCTTCTATACCCCCAAGAATGCAAATGAGCCCGAGATTCACGGCGGATTTGCATCATCTCACTGGTGTGGCGATGCTGCATGCGAAGCCAAGATCAAGGAAGATTTGAAAGTGACGATACGCTGTATCCCACTGAATGCCCCGGAAGAAGACGGTAAGTGCATATGCTGTGGAAAGCCATCGAAGCGTCGGGTTATATTCGCGAAGAACTATTAAAGAGTTAAGAAGTAAGAGATAAGAAGTAAGAATTGCAGATTTCCTTCCCTTTGGATAAAGGGAAGGTGGCACAGATTGCCGGATGAGTTTGACCTCCCTACCCCCCTTCTCAAGGGGGGATGAATGTGGGAGTAACGGGAGAGCTAGAAGAAAAGAGTCCTGGATCCCCGCCTTCGCGAGGATGACATAATTGTAAGGCCGCACGGAAGTACGCCCGAAGAAGCGTGGTAGAGGATAAACACATTGGTTTATCCTTACATTCGGGTTGAACAGGATAAATCCAGTTCCAACGATTTCTGAAGAAATCGCTACGGAGTGAGAACGAATACAATGAGGGGAGAAATTGTTCTGTGAGAAATCCAGATTGAAGATTTGCTGCATCACGATTGGAAATGAGATTCTTATCGGCAAGACCATCAATACGAATCTTGCCTATATTGGAAGAGAACTGACAAAGATCGGTCTATATCTGTCAGAGTGCATCACTATACCCGATGAACCTTTTCCTATTCAACAAGCCCTTCATGATGCTTGGGAAAGAAATGATATCGTCATCACCACTGGTGGATTGGGACCAACCACGGATGATATCACCAAGCATGAGATTGCAGACTTCTTCGGAAAGGAAATGGTATTTTCTGAAGAGATTTGGCAATATGTCCAATGCCGTTTTCGGGAAAGAGGGATTGCTATACCACTGATCAATCGCAACCAGGCTGAATTACCATCTGATTTCATTGCCCTGCATAATATCCATGGCACAGCCCCCGGACTGTATTATCAGAAAGAGGGAAAATACTTCTTTGCCATGCCGGGTGTTCCCATGGAAATGAAATACCTTTTTTCAGAACATATTATTCCGATTCTACATGAGAAATTCCCACGCCCTGCCGTACTCATCAGGACGATTCATACATTTGGTATTGCGGAATCAGCCATAGCCGAGATCATGACGGATGTGCAAATACCTGAAGGTCTGAACCTGGCTTATCTTCCACAGACAGGAAGGGTTGACTTACGGGTATACGGGACAAATGCAGAAGGTTTTCAGAAGATCAAAGAGTTGATAGAAACCAGGCTGCGTGAATATATTTGGGGATATGATGAAGTAGAACCTGACAGCATGCTGCACGAGCTCATGTTGAAATCCGGAAGGACATTGGCGCTTGCCGAATCATGCACAGGCGGGATGGTGCAGGAATTGATCACAGGTCATCCCGATTCATCCAAATATTTCATCGGTGGAGTGGTATCATATCAGAATGAAGTGAAGCATCAATTGCTGAATGTAGCAGATGATGATCTTATACAATACGGTGCTGTAAGTGAACAGGTTGCGGTCCAGATGGCGCGAGGAGTGCGAGACTTGCTCAAGACCGATATAGGGGCTGGGATCACTGGGATTGCGGGTCCAAGTGGCGGGACTGATGAGAAACCTGTAGGTACTGTACATATTGCAGTCACTGATGGGAGCATTACAAGACACGAATTGATGCATTTTAATGGGGATCGGGAATCGATTCGCAGAAAGTCCGCAGAAAAATGCATATTCATGATCATTGATATAGTCAGGCAGGGGAGAGGGAATTGAATGTATTAGTCATTGGCTCCGGAGCAAGAGAGCATGCAATAGCGGATGCCTTCAGCAGAAGCAAAAAGGCAGACAAGGTTTATGTGAGCCCCGGAAATGCTGGTATCGCCCTTCATTATGATATTTTACCCTATTCATCCTTTGAGAACATTATCAGACAAGTAGAAGAATATCAGATCAGTTTGATATTTGTAGGTCCTGAGCAGTATCTTGCTGAAGGGATCGTTGATTTTTTGGAAAAGAATCAAATACCAGTAATTGGTCCATCGCAAAAAGCAGCACAATTGGAATCGAGCAAGATTTTTGCCAAGCATGTCATGGAACGTTCCGGAGTTCCAACGGCTGCATTCAGGGAATTCAGTGATTTGGATGAAGCCTTATCCTATGCGAATCAATGTAATTATCCGCAGGTGATAAAAGCAGATGGTTTGGCAGCAGGGAAAGGAGTGGAAATTGTCAATTGTCCGGGAGCAGCAAAATTTTGTCTGGACGAAATGATGAATTCATTGAAGTATGGCAATGCAGGTAAATCTGTAATCATGGAAGAATTCTTAAATGGATGGGAGGCCTCAGTATTTGCATTTTGCGATGGCAAGCACTTTAAAACCACTATCTTTGCACAGGATCATAAGAGGCTGTTAGATGGGGATCAAGGTCCCAATACTGGTGGCATGGGAGCATATGCCCCAGTGGATGCAGCTGAAACTTATCGAAACCAAATCGATGAGAAGATCTTCAAACCAATATTCGAAGAAATGTCCAGGGAAGGAACACCATACAGGGGTGTGCTTTATGCTGGTTTGATGATGACGTCACAGGGCCCGAAGGTAGTTGAGTTCAACTGTCGATTGGGAGATCCGGAAACTGAAGTGATACTACCTTTGCTCGAGACCGACATCATTGAAATTTGTGAACGAATTCTACAGGGTGGGATTGATACTTTGGAATTAAAGTGGAAAGATCAATATGCTGTATGTGTAGTTGCTGCAGCAGCAGGTTATCCGGGAAAATACGAAAAAGGGGTCGAGATTCATAATATAACTAAATTTGAAGGGGATACTCATCTGTTTTATGCGGGAGTATCGAGCCAGGATGGGAAATTAGTCACAAGTGGCGGAAGAGTTCTCTGTCTTTCTGCATTGGAGAGTAACATGGAATCAGCCATATCCAAGGTTTACAGAAATTTGGAGAATATCCATTTTGACCGTTGGCAATTCCGTCATGATATCGCACTGAAATGGAAATCATTAGGATAGTTGGAGTCACTCATGAATAAAAACATACTCATGCTAATCTGTTTCCTACTGATGATCGGGTTCCTTTTTGCCAACCCTTTCACGGTCATCTCAAAAAACGCTGATCATATTCGAGTCAAATTTGTTTTACCTGCATATAAAATAGAAAATGTAGATAAAAATGGAATTGAATACAAGAAGATAAACGCTACTGATGCTACATTATATAGTGAGGAAGGCAAACCTTTATTGCCGTATTATGCTGAGGTAGTTGGAATCCCTGTCAATGGGGATGTAGATCTGACAATCATCAGTCAGAGCAATGAAACCATTCACGATATACTGATTCAACCTGCCGACAGAATGAACGTTGACGGAGACAATGTTACCCAAGTATATTATAAGGATGTAAATACATACAGCAGTACAAACCTATTTCCCGGACAGACACTCATAAAGCGCAAGAGTGCATTCATAGGTGATAGGCATATGATCCCAGTTCATCTCCTACCCTTCCAGTACAGACCTTCGCAGAAGGAACTGACAATTGTAAAGGAGATGGTCTTTGATATCGCGATTCGTGGAGACAAGGAAGAATCAAGGGGATGGACGGCTTCCAAGAACGTCATAGATGCCGTTGCAGATTCATTCTTCATCAATAATGAGTTTTCAAAGAAATGGAGAAAACCCAAGGATATAGACCATAACTATGTTGCACCCAGGGACAATGGTACTAGTATCAACTCCATATACCTGATCGTGAACAAGGAAGGTCTGTATAAAATCACATATGACTATTTGCAGACACAGATACGGGGAATGCAGGATACACTTGGTGTTACGCTGGCATGGAATCTGAATTACATTGATCCCCGCAATCTTGAACTGACCTGCAAAGGCAATCCTGTGCCCATACATTTCCAGGGTGAATCTGACGGGCATTTTGATTCAAGTGACTACTTTGAATTCTATGGTGATATGAATCATGGAGAAACGTCTTATTATGATAGTTTTTCAGACAATAATTTATATAAACTTACACTCCTTGATCATTTAGGTTCCAGAATGGTGGTTGAGAATGGCGGTTTGGTTTCCAATGCTTCATATTATACCGTACCGGATGCGTTTGAATCGACCATTCATCTTGAGCAGCAGCAGATATCAGACAAACTCGGTCATATGTATTCATTAAATCAGGATTTCAATCGGGAGGATATTTGGTTTTGGAGGAAGATTACTGCTCCCAACCTGGAGATTATCCCCTTCCAACTTCAATATCCAAGAGATTCCTCCATTCGTGGTTTCAAGGCTACGATTTCCCTGCTTGGGATCACTTATAATGAGAATCTTCAGCCAAATGAGTATGATCATCATGCGCTTGTGAGAATCAACAATGCCCTAATCGATTCTCATTCTTGGCGTGATCAGAACGAGCAGATATTTACCAATACACAGACCTTGGCAAATGCATATCTTGCGAATGGTACGAATAACCTGTTTATCGATTTGCCAGGCGATACTCCCCAGGGAGATCGTGAGCAGATCGCTCTTGATTATGCAGAGATCAAGTACTGGAGATTATATCAGACCTCAGAAGATTTTATCAAATTCTCGAAGCCATCCTGGCAACCTCCGAAATTATTCCAATTCGTATTAAACGGTTTCACAAACTCGCATGTTTCCGTCTATAAGATAGGTTCGAGTGCTATGACGAACCTGCAGATAGAACCGTTTACAATTGATGGGGGAGCACCCTATAAAGTCACATTCCAAGACAGTGTAAGTTCGAATGATGTTTGGTATTTTGCAGTTACGGAAGATAAGAAGATGCAACCGGCAAGGATCGTTCCGGATTATCCTTCTGATTTGAAGAATCCGGCGAATGCTGCGGATTGTCTCATATTGACCAGGCGTGATTTTATGGAAGATGAAGGTACTCTGTTATATAAACAATTATGGGAAGGCATGAATCATACTGTTAAAATTGTCGATATACAGAATATCTATGACGAATTCAATTACGGTGAGAAATCAGCCCAATCGGTGAAGGATTTCATCAGTTATGCTTATAATAATTGGAATGCACCACAACTGCAATATGTGCTTCTACTTGGAGAAGGGACGGATGATGAAAGGGATTTCAGTGATACTGAGCCATATAATATCATTCCAGTGAAGAAATTATGGACATATAAGCATGGAGCAACAGCCAGTGATAACTGGTATGGTTGCGTGTGTGGTGATGATCAGATAGCAGATATTGCGGTGTCCCGCATCAATGTATGGAAAAGTGATCAGATATTGCCGGTAGCTCATAAATCTGAGCAATATCTGAATAATCCAAGATATTCGGAACTCTGGCATAGCCAGGTTATCATAACATCCGGAGGCAACAGTTCTGACCAGGTGGACACTTTTGCGTTGCAATCGGAGCAGACAAGAAGATATGCAATTCCCTCGGATTATTTTGCCTCGAGGGTATATACAGCTACTTCATCTGCACTATCTCCCTATTTTGCTGGAACACAAAAGTTGAAAGATCTAATTAATTCAGGAGCCATATTCCTTCAATTCATGGGTCACGGCGGGGGACGTATCTGGGCAGACTACAACCTGTTTGATCTGAATGAAGTAACGAATCTCAACAATCATATTTATCCTTTTGTAAGCAGTCTTGCCTGTTATTGTAATTCTTTTGATACAAAAGGGATTTCATCCATCGGTGAAGCCTTTGTGATGGAAGAAGGGAAGGGAGCGATTGGATCCATTGGGTTTTCCGGGTTAGGGTATCTTGATCAGGATGTTGATTATAGTTATGCCTTATCCGAGGGAATGTTCCAGGATGATTTCTCTTCCATCGGTGACATCATCCAATATACAAAGGCCAGATTCTATTCTAAGAGCTGGGGTGCCGCATTAGATGCGTTGACCATTGGTTCAGCCGAATTGGGTGATCCCCTGATCCCGATCATCAAGCCCCAAAGGCACATCAATATAGATGTGCACAATCAGTATGTTTATAGTCCTGGAGATACGTTGAGGGTAAATGTGCAATTCCCTTCGACAGTGACATCTGCAAGGCTCTATGTCCTTGATAATATGGAAATTCCGAAAAACATACCTTTTGATATTCCGGTTTCAGGTGGCGTTTTCTCAATTAAGTACGTTTTCCCGAATGTTCCTTCAAGTTCTTATTCGAGGAAAATCAGGGTATCAGGCGCTGACTCCAATAATGAGTATATCGCCACGACCCTGGTTTCAGTTGGATGCACAAATATAACGGATATCGTACTGTCTCCCACATATCCAACAACGATAGACTCAGTTACTGTTTTTGCGCGAGTAACGGATCCGAATGGAGTGTCATCAGTCACATGTGTGGTATCAAACTTTAATAAGGGGCTGGTACGAGATTTGGCTATTCCCATGAGTAAGATCAATCCTGAAGACGATATTTACCAGACAAACACACCCATACCTCCTTTGCCGGCAGGTACTCAAATCAAATATCATTTCCATGCTGTGAATGGTGTTAATGTTGGCATTGATTCACCGGAATACAATTACATTATTGGTGGACCGGATTTAGCTGCGCAGGATATTCGCTATACCCATATCAACAATCGTCCAGCTTTGGATGTACTGATCAAGAATAATGGTTCTACACAGAGCGGTACCACTGCTTTAAGTTTATATAAGGTTATCTTTGGTACCCCGAACCAATATATATTCTTGCAGACGCAGCAATTTTTACCATTAGGTCCCGGGCAACAGCGCTGGGAACATATCATCATCGAGAACTCATTCCATGAAGCAATAAATCTTGAAGCCAGGGTAAATGAGGCTTTCCTTTCATTTTCAGAGATTGGCACGAATATCAACAACAACATTCAAATCACTTTGACGCTGAACGATTTTACAGTTTATTCATCGGGAATGAGTATACATAGTGTCGATAATAACATGATTTGCCAGGTTCCTACCGGATTTATCGCCTCAAGTGAGATCGCAAACATTTCAATATCTGACATACAACCGAAAACTGCCACTAACCAGCCGGATGTATATCAGCTGAAGATGGCAAATGGCATATTATCCATCCCATATCAAATTGCGATCGAAGGTACCGATGCTGTGGATTCACTGGGTTTCTTCCGTGACAACAAAATATTCAGAACCATTTTTAAATACAGTGCATCTGATACACTTGTCCAACATCAGGAATCCCAGAACAATTTCAAAGTCTATCGTTGGGAACCTGTTTTCAAAAAGTGGGTGGTTCAAGGTGGTGAAACAGCCCCTGATTCGAACTATGTCATCTACAATCTCAATCGAACCGGTATTTATACCCTTTTACAGAATAATGATAATATCAGACCCTCGATAGATGCAAATGTGCAGGACCAGGAATTTTCAAATGGAGGCTATGTATCCGGTAATGGTGTCATCTCCATATTACTGAGTGATGCAAATGGGATCGATATTTTTAACTATCCCATGAAAATTCATCTGGGGGGACAATTGGTTGATCCCAGCAGTTATTCTGTCACCTATCAGCCGGATGCAATCAATCGAATACCAATCAAATACCAATTGAATCTCAGCCAGGGAAGTTACACCCTTGAAATTGAATGTACAGATGTGAATGGCAATTTTAACTCACGGGCTATTACTTTTGATGTGAATACTTCCTTTGATGTCATGAAATTGGCGAACTATCCCAATCCTGTTATCAACAGAGCAATCGAACCCATAAATGATGCTCGGACAAGATTTACCTACATCCTTACAGATGATGCAGATAAAGTCACCCTGAAAGTATATACGGTCTCGGGAAGACTCGTCAAAACATTTAGGGATCTGCCGGCGGGAATAGGATACCATGAGTATCCTCGAACAGTTTATGGTTGGGATTGCAAGGACGAGCAAGGTTTTGAATTAGCCAACGGTGTATATTTCTATCGAATCATTGCCGAAAAGGGCAATAAGAAAATTGAAAAGACCCAGAAACTGGCGATAACAAAGTAGGTATATAAAATGAAGATAAAACTGATTGTATTAATCTTGGCACTGACGGTTTCATATAACCTTTTCGCAGGAAGATACGCAGGTGATTTCATGTCTATTGGGGCAGGTGTTCGGGCATTGGGAATGGGTGGTGCTTATGCTAGTGTAGCCGAAGATGGCACTGCGATGTATTGGAATGCAGCAGGAATAGGGCAAATCAGGCATCCGGAAATTACGATGATGCACGCATATCTGTACAATGGATTGGCTTCATATGATAATTTATCATATGCTCAACCCTTACCGAACGAAGTTACAATTGGAATCAATTGGGTCCGCTTGACGATCGACAAGATACCGCAGTTTGATGAGAAGTATCTGGTTGGGACAAATGTCGATCAAAGATCCGCAGATTGGGACCTTCATTTACCGGGTACACCTGATGGAAATTTCACAAGTCTGGATGACCTTGTTCAAGTTGCCTTTTCGAAACATGTATTTTATAAGGCAAATATGGGTTGGCAGTTCTTTGAAATTCCATTTGACTTCTACTTCGGTGGTAACGTAAAATTCATTAAGAGGCAATTACAGTATAATGGTACTGGTACTGGATTTGATTTGTCCTTTATGACGACCACAGACCTGGCAGTCATTTTTGATCAGGAATGGATGGGAAAACTGAATTTCGGGATCAATTTCCAGGATGTATCCGGGACGGATATCACGTGGGATACGCCCTCGAATCATAAAGACCAGATCCTGTTCAATACAAAGTGGGGTTTATCCGGAACACAGCCACTACCGTTCATTAAATCCCAGATATTGCTGGCAATCGATACTGATTATGCATACCAGATAGTACGTCATTATGGTGCTGAATTTCAGTATCATAAGTTAGCAACACTCAGATTTGGATATTATGACCATAATTTCTCAACTGGAACTACTTTCAAGTTATACGGTTTTAATGTCGATTATGCATTTATCACAAATCCACTTGGAAGTACGAATCGAATAGGCTTAAGGTTTAACTTTTAGGAGATGTTATGATGAAATATATGATTCTGGTGATATTGGTAATATTGGTTTTAATGGGATGTTCAGGAAAAGAAATGATCACAAAGGACAAAATTCCACCTACAAAACCTCTGTTAATACCCCATTTAGGTGATACAGGGGATTCGCCCGACTCCGTATATTACCAGGATAACTGGGTTCTTTTAACTGATGATTCGAATGGGATAGATGCTGTCCCAGATGTTGATGGAATTCGCCTTTCATGGAGTCATTTGCTGGACCTGGATCTTGCCACGATCAAGATATGGAGATTCAATGACTATTCTACTCCAAGAGTGATTAAGGAAATTTCGGCTACAGAAGAATCATTTACCGATACCAAAAACGAAACCATGAATGGAGATAGTATTTACTATGCCTATTCATATTTCATCGAAGTGTTTGACCAATCAGGGAACAGCACTAAATCAGATACTGTATCCTACAGATTACTGGAAAAACAATTACCACATTCACCTGCCAATGGAGATGTACTATCTACAATGGCGGGCTTGCATTTTGTTTTTGATACCAGTAATGATTATTCAAAATACCGTGTACTCCTTTTTGATGAATTTCATAATCTCTTGTGGTCAACAGATATTCAAACCGAGCATGAAGTTACTTATTCGATACCATACACCGGCTCTATGTTTACGAATCGAACACTTGCTTGGCGAGTGGATGCGCTTGAATGGGATAATAATCTACATATCTATATCGGTTCTGAATCCCATGAAATGACATTCAGGGTACAATAGGTACCTTAGAAGAAGTTAATGTAATCATAAAGTATGAGAAAATCTATATTTTCTGCAAGGATGAAGTAAGTCAATTGGCGGGAATATTTACAGGAAGCGCTACATTATTTGCTTGACTGAATTGCAGGAAAATAAGATTTTATCATTTTTAAAATGCACAGAAGGGGCAATTGTGAAGAAATTACTACTGGTAATGATACTTGTAATCGTTATGAGTGCTGCATTTGGTCAGGTTGCTAATACCGCATCTTATCCCATGATGCCAACGATGAATAACGCTTCAGCATATACTTACTCCGGAAGTATGAGTAATGAAGAAAAACTTAAGATCTACACATATATCTGGGGACAGGTTTTACGTCCTGGCTTATATATTGTACCCGATGATACAGATTTATTAACGCTATTATCCCTTGCCGGCGGACCTTCAGAAAATGCCAAGCTGACCAAGATACGTATCATTCGACCCACTTCCACTTCACAAAAAGTGATTATGGTCAATTTAAAAGAGTATATGGAAACAGGAAATGAAACACTGATTCCAATTCTTCAACCAGGTGATACGGTAATTGTCTCAGGTACCATATTCTACGCATTTACCCGTGTAACTGATTTTCTATCTAAAGTTGCAATTGCTTTAAGTATATATGTGACTGTCCATAGCATAAAATAATTTGAGGATTTATGGAACAAACAAATCTCGATCAAAATCCAAGTGATATCAAAATAACTGATTATCTCAGGATCATACTTCAATATCGATTATTAGTCATTGGTATTTTCATCCTGGTTTTTGCAGGTACAGTTGTGTACACAGCCAGATTACCTAAGATCTATGAATCCTCTGCAAAAGTCTTGTTGCAGGATAAGACAGACAACAACCAAATGCTTTTCCTTCAGTTTCCGGGTATAGGTCCTTCAACAATCAATAATAATATGGAAATCATGAAAAGCCGTCCAGTGGTTGCTCTTGCTTACCAGATCATGCTTAAAAATAAAGATGCGGACAGTTTCCCTATTACAAAGGCACCTAATCCAGTCAGTGCATTGAAGAGTCTCTTTCGTATTGAATCAAAAAGAGATACGGATATATTAACCATAAGTTATGAATCCACTGATCCAGTCGAGACGATGGTTGCAGCAAATGCATTAGCAGAAGCGCTAGAACAACAGAATACGCAATATGCGAGACTGGAATTCACGAATATCCGTGAATTCCTCGAGTCGCAACTGGATGCTATTTCCAGAAGATTGCAAACATCTGAAGAAGATTTGAGAACCTATAAAATTGAGAATGGATTAACGGAATTAAGCGAGGAAACAAACTCCCTGATCACTAAATCGGCTGATGTTCAAGCATTATATGAAGCTGCTCAGACTGATTTAAGTGTGGCAAAAAAGACACTGTCCTTTTTATCAAGTCAATTAACTGAGCAAGATTCCATGCTGACCGATGTGAATTCGATTATATCGACTCCCTATGTCGAAGAATTACGTCAGAATATTGTAGATAATCAAGCTTTGGTAACGAAGCTCATTACAAAGAACAATTACCCGACTGATCATCCGCAAATTGTTCAGTTAAACAACGAATTAGTGAATGCAAAGAACAAGCTCCAAACAGAGATATCTAAAATCCTCGATAAAAAGCTCAGTCAAGACCCTCTTGCGTTCCGTGCTGAGTTGGTGGAAAAAATCTCTACTGCCCAAGTTGACCTAATGGTAGCTCAGGCGAAAGTTGATGGATTGAAATCAACGGTGGAGGGTTATAATCAGCGTATTATGATTTTACCGGATAAAGAACTGGAATTGGCTCGCTTGACACGTAACATGATGCTGGACGAAAAGATCCATGACATGATGGTGGAAAAGTATGAGGATGCCAAGGTTGCTGAACAAGCTAAGATGGGTAATATCCGTATCATTGAAAGAGCCGTTGTACCTCAATCTCCAATTAAACCGAGACCTTCAGTCAATTTCCTCGTAGGCATCATGCTTGGCTTGGGATTGGGTATTGGCGCTGCATTCCTTGTACATTCTCTGGATACGCGAATTCGTACCCTCGATGATATTGAAACATTTGTTAAATTGCCAATATTAGGCACAATTCCCATGATTCAGGAATCTGAGTCAGATCTTGAAGAATTCAATCAGATGATTGAAAAGGCGGATGGAGAGTCAAAAGCAGAACTTGCCCGGTCATTACAATATGTGATGGCGCAGTTGGTTTCTCATTATGCACCAAAATCACCGATTGCTGAATCATATCGAACCTTGCGTACAAATATCATATCCAAGAAACCACCACGTTCTGTAACCGTTTTGGTTACAAGTTCAGGTCCCAAGGAAGGAAAATCAACAAGTATCGCGAATATGGCTGTGACTTTGGCGCAGATGAATGCAAAGGTAATTCTTGTTGATCTCGACTTGCGCAGACCAATGATACAGAATAAATTCATGTTGGATAAAGAAAATGGTGTCAGTGATTACCTCATTGATTCCAATCTCACTGTGGCACAAGTTGCCAAACATACTGAAATTCCCAATCTGGATATTATTACCAGTGGTTTTATTCCTCCCAATCCATCAGAAATGTTATCATCCAAACGGTTTGATGAATTGATCCTTGATCTGAAGGAAAACTATGATTTCATACTTTTCGATTCACCACCTGTGATTGCCGTTACAGATGCATTGATTTTGGCTAAGAAAGTAGATATGCTCTTGCTGATCGTGAGAATAGGCTTAACTGAAAAAGGTATAGTGAAGCGTGCGCGTGAATTGCTTGCCAATGTGAATGCCAAGATCGATGGTATCGTCGTGAACGGTATTCAGGTTAATAGATATTATTCCAAGCAGAATAACTACTACTATTATTATTACTATTATTACGGTGAAGATGTGCCCAAAAAAGATAGAAAGTTTTTTGCGAAACTCCTACGCAAAGATAAATCTCTATCTTGATGTCCTCGGATCTTTACCCGACGGATATCATGAAATTCTGACGATTTTCACCGAAATTGATCTGAAGGATGTTCTAAAATTTACTTTGACAAGAAGTAGGAACATCGAATTTTTGACCAACGTGGAAGCTATATCTAATCGTGAGAACCTTGTCTATAAAGTAGCACACTTTATTCAACAGGAGTATCAGATTGAAAATGGCGTGAAGATGGTGTTGGAAAAGAATATCCCGATTGCGGCGGGAATGGGAGGCGGCAGTAGTAACGCTGCTGCAACCATTCAAGGGTTATCAGAGTTGTGGGATTTAAATCTGACCGATCATGAGATGAATCAGATCGCTGCAAAATTCGGGAATGACATATCCTTCTTTCTATATGGTGGTACTGCACTGGGAACCCATAAGGGAGAAGTGATCACTCCAATACCGAGCTTTCTTGATAAGACACTCCTTCTGGTAAAGCCAGATTTTGGGATCTCTGCCAAGGAAGCGTATGACTGTGTGGATTATGGTTCTCAATCTGATGATTGGGAGCTTTTAATAAAGAATCGAGATGTGACAAGATGCTTCAATCGCTTGGAAAAAGGCATCATCAAAAAGTATCCAATGATTGGAGAAATTTTAGATAGACTGGATTCCAGTGGAGCGTCAAAAGCGATCATGACTGGCAGCGGGTCAACCTGTGTTGGTTTTTTTGATGACCCGGCTACAATGATGAAAGCAAAGAAGGAATTTGAGCTTGAAGGATACTGGACATATTGTGCACGTATCTTGAATAGAATGTAAGATTCAAAGTGATTATCGAGGAATGATGTTTTCGAGGCTGAAGATCTTTACCGGCAGAGCAAATGTGGAATTGGCGGAAGAAGTCGCCAAATTTGCCGGCATCCCTTTAGGGGATATGGAAATCTTCAAATTCTCAAATGACGAATCATTTGTGAAGATCAATGATAATGTCAGGGGAACCGATGTCTTTATCATTCAACCGACATGTTGCCCGGTTAATGATAATCTGATGGAATTGCTCATCATGATCGATGCTTTTAAAAGAGCATCAGCACAGAGGATTAATTGCGTAATTCCATATTACGGGTATGCGAGATCAGATAAAAAGGATCAGCCGCGTATTCCGATTACAGCAAAGCTTGTGGCGGATCTGATCACGCAGGCTGGTGCTCATAGAGTGATTACGATGGATTTGCATGCAGACCAGATTCAGGGTTTTTTCAATATCCCTGTGGATCACCTGTATTCAATTCCGATCTTTGCAAGATATTTCAAGACGATTCTGTCTGCTGATAACCTTGTGGTCGTTTCCCCGGATTCTGGTGGAGCAAATCGAGCGAGAGCCCTTGCAAAAAGGCTTAATTGCGGATTGGCTATCGGTGACAAGAGACGGCAGGGGAACTCCGACCAGACTGAATTGCTGAACATTATCGGTGATGTGAACGGGAAGGAAGCAATTCTTTTTGATGACATCATTGACACTGGCGGGTCGTTGGTAAAAGTGGCAACTGCTTTAGAAAAGTTTGGAGCCAAAAAGATATATGCTGCTTCAGTTCATGGAGTGTTGTCCGGGAAAGCGGTCAGCAACTTGGAGAATTCTCCAATCGAGAAATTGTTTATTACAAACTCGATTCCTTTGAACGAGAAGAAAAAGGCATGCTCAAAGATTGTCCAGTTATCCATAGCGGAGATGCTGGCGATAGCAATAAAGAAAGTACATATCGAAGAATCGATTAGCATTCTTTTTAGATAGAAGCATGTGGAGGAAAAATGATATTCAGATTGGAAGCTACAAAGCGTACCGTCGGTAAGAAATCTCTTAATACTGAATTAAGAAAGAGTGGTCTCATTCCTGCTGTGATCTACGGACAGGGTGAAACAGGTATCCCCATCAGTTTGAACAAGATGGAATTCATGAAAGAGTATAAAAAGAGTATCGGCGAAATTGCCTTTTTCAATATTAACATTGAAGGCAAAGAATATAACACGATCATGAAAGAAAGACAGATCCATCCGGTTCGCAGGGATGTAATTCATGTTGATTTTCTTGAACTGCACAAGGATACACCTATCAATGTCAATGTTCCTTTGAAATTCATCGGACAGCCTGAAGATTTGAAAAACGGTGGTATCCTGGAAATAGGGATGCGTCATCTTTCGCTTACCTGTTTACCTGCAGAGATCCCTGAAGATTTCCAGGTCGATATTTCGAACCTTCGAATCGGTCAGAGTATTCATGTCAAAGACATCGACATCAAGAATTTGCATATTCATGATGCTGCTGATTTGACCATCGCAAGCATTCATACTGCTCGCGGTCTGGAAATTGAAGCTGAAGCAGCAGAAGCTGCGCCAGCTCCCGAGACAGAAACTGAAAAATAACGTATCATGAAACTGATCGTCGGCTTGGGCAATCCTGGCAATGAATACCAGTATACCCGCCACAATATCGGTTTTATGGCACTAGATCGCTGGGCTGAACACAGGGGTTTAGGTTTTTCACGTCAACGTGATTATGAGTATATCCGTTGGAAAAGCAATATCGTGATCAAACCTCAAACCTATATGAATCTGAGTGGTTTGGCTGTTCAGCATGTTTTGAATCAATATAAGAATATTGATGATATCATTATCATTGTGGATGATATTTATCTTCCATTGGGTGAGATCAGGATTCGTGAAAAAGGTGGAGATGGTGGTCATAATGGGTTGAAATCCATTATAGAATCTCTCAATTCACAGAATTTTAAAAGACTTCGTATCGGGATTCAGGAACCGAAAGACCAGGGAATGAAAGACTATGTCCTTTCCAGTTTTTCGGATGAAGAGGCAGCATCTCTTCAGAGTGTTTTGGACGAAGTTGTGAAAATGCTCGACCTTTTCCTAGCGAGAGATTATAAAGCAATGGCTGATTCATACAGCCAATATAAAAAAACCTATTCCGGTACTTCCAATGCCGGGATCGAAAGTCCAAAGGAGGAAACGAATGATAAGATCCTATGAAAGTATGATCATATTGGATCCTACCTTGACACAAGATGAAATCGAAAAGGAAAACAACAAGATCCTGGATTTTATCCGTGACAATGGTGGCGATGTGGTCAAGACAGATGTATGGGGAAAACGGAGACTGGCTTATTTGATCAACAAAAAAAGCGAAGGCTTTTACCTCATCAATTACTTCCAATTCGATTCAAAGAACACAAAGGTAATTGAAAAATTCTATCAAATCAATGAAAGGATTCTTCGGTTCAATCTCATTAACTTAGAGCAATAGGGAGGGTACAATGGCTATGGATTTAAAGGTTCCAAGATTGAATGTTGTCTTGATCAGCGGTCGCGTTACACGTGATCCTGAGTTACGCTACACACCTAAGGGAACACCGACGCTGCGTTTTTCAATCGCTGCTGATCGTTCCATCAAGGATGAAAACGGGAATTATCAAAACGTAACTACTTTTGTCGATATCGTTACATGGTCAAAATTGGCTGAGATTTGTTCTGAAAATATCCATAAGGGAAGTCCGGTGTTAGTGCAGGGACGTCTCGACATTCGCAGTTATACCGACCGTGACAACCAGCCGAGAAAAGTGACAGAGATCGTTGCTGAATCCGTCCAATTCCTTGAATACAAATCAAGAACGGATGGCACTGCTGATGACAATCTTCATGAAGTTGAATCTGTAAATCCACCCATTACCGATGATGATGTTCCATTCTAATAGGAGAAAAAATGAATACGTTCGATAAAAAGAAGAAATTCGGGAAAAAGAAAGTCTGCCGTTTTTGCGTGAATAAGGAATTGCAATTGAACTACAAGAATATCGATATGTTCCGTAGCTTCATTTCCGATGTTGGTAAAATTGAACCCGCCCGTATCACAGGCACATGTTCAAAGCATCAGAAGAGAATTGCAAGAGAGATCAAACTGGCACGTCAGATGGCTCTTATTCCCTACGTAATTGAGTAAGTAAGAAATTGATTTTAACGGCACTTCTGGCTGTACTGATCAGTCAGTTATCCCCATTTCTGGGTTTGATCTTTCTCATTGCAAGCGGCGGGAGAAACATAATCATCAATTTCTCGTCCAGATATGTGTTTTTTATCTTCTTCAGCAGTATTGTGATACTGACTGCGCTACTGGGAATCTTTCCAGCAGATGTGGTTCGGTATTGTGATGTTCTGATAGGTGTTGGAGTTGGAGCATTCATTTTTCTGATGTTCATGATGACTACTACGAAATATGAGACTTCCATTCTTGCATTCAGCGGATTTACGATCATTTATGCATTTGTACGTTCACAGGTCTTTGGGAATGTCCTTCTTCAAAGCTATGACCTCTTTGCTAAAATGAATCCCGCTTTGCTGCCTTTCGGAAAAAACCTGAGTTCCGAACAATTAGCCATGTTCAAATATGTGGTGAAGGTCGGAAGAAATATGGTTGAGAACTACAATATTGCCATCTGGACTGTGGGTATGATTGTGGCTGCATATGTAGGCTCTGTCCTGCTGACACGCAGTAGAGCGATGGTTTGGGAACATAAATTCCTGAAATTCCCACATGCTCTTGTGTATCCAGTGATTGTAACAATGATCATGGTCATCATACCGGAAACGAAGATATTGGGATTCAATCTCATGATATCGATCCTGCCACTATACCTGATCCAGGGAATAGCATTGATCGATTTCTTTTGGGGAGTGCCTCTGGCAAAAGCACCAATTTTACGATTTCTTCTCATTTTGGTGATTTTGTTGAATTACCCAATTTTACTCTTGCTAATTATAGTAGGATTATTAGATACGTGGTTTAATTTTAGAAAAATAGAGATAAGGGAGGAAAATGATGAAAATCATTTTGTTGAATGATATAAATAAGTTAGGTTCAACGGGTGATGTCCTCAATGTGAAGGATGGTTACGCCCGGAATTACTTATTACCCCGGAAGTTTGCCATAGTTGCCACACCAGCAAATATGAAGCAATTGCAATCAATCAAGGAAAAAGCACTGAACGAAAAAGAACAAAATCTCCAGCAATTAAAAATGGTTGCAGATGCGATCAATTATGCGGAGATCCTTTTCGTGCGCAAGGTCGATGAGAATGGTCATCTTTATGGTTCTGTTTCAGAAAGCGACATCGTGCATAGCCTTGCAGAAAAAGGGATTGAAGTGCAGCGCAACATGGTTGAAATGGAGCATCACCTTAAGGATATTGGTGAATTTAAGGTTCAGATAGTACTTGCCAAGGATATCTTAGCATCATTGACTGTAAAGATCGAACAAGAATAAACATATTGGAGTTATCATGAAAAAGTTCTTTGTGATCTTAAAGACCATCATTCTATGGTTTGTGATGATCGCTGGCTTGTCAATGATTGGACTGACAACTGATTATAAGAACAAGTGGTTGGTTGTAGCCCTCTATTTTGTTTTCTTCATGCTTGTTTTTGGTGTCATTTTATTTGTGATACGCTCGAAACAAGGCAGAATTGCAACTGAGAAAAAAAGCTTTACCATGGTTTCTAAGATAGTCGGGATCGTCCTGATCCTGATCGGCATCTTATTCCCGGCTTATGCATTGGGAAGAGTGCAGATTGCAAACCTGAAGCCTAATTTCCTGGTTGAATTACTGATTACGATCGTATTGGTTGCTGTTGGTACATTTGCAATTCGTCTTATTAACAATGCAAAGAGCAAGGCAACTGTCGCTTCAATAGGTGGTTATGTTCTATTAATTGCTGCTTCTGCTGTTCCTGGTATGATGATATCTCGCTATGATTCTTCAAGTGATACGATCGGTGTTGTTTATTTTGCAGCAATCTTCGTATCCGTCCTATGTTGGTGGGGTTATTCAATGATTAAAGGTCACCAGCACGAAATCTAAATCCTCGTTGCAGCAATGTGCTGGTCCGTTACGGGAATTAGTTTACCGGCTTGCCGGTGAGAAATATAAAACATTAGTGGAGATCGCTTTGCTATGGGAAGACCTTGTAGGTTCACTCTTGGCAGAGCGATCTTTTATATCAAAGATAGAGCAGAAGACATTATTTGTAAGTGTCTCCAACTCTACATGGCTACAGGAATTCACACTGCTGAAGCAGCCCTTGCTGGATTCTTTGCATAAAAAAGGATTCAATGAAATTCACGACATCGTTTTCATGACTAAGAATGTCTCGAGAAAACCAAATTACAGTGGGAAGAAACATGCTTAAAATCGTACCTTCATTTTTATCAGCAGATTTTTCTCAAATCAAGAATGAGTTGGACAGAATCAATGAAGCCCAACCCGATTGGCTGCATCTTGATGTAATGGATGGTCACTTTGTTCCCAATCTGACCTTTGGACCACCTGTGATTGATAAAATCAGAAAACATACAACCCTCCCCCTGGATGTACACCTTATGGTTACGAATCCTTCTGATTATATCGATGAACTAGCTAAGATTGGAGTTCAATACATATCATTTCACCAGGAAACTGTATTTCATGCTCACCGGTTGATTCAATATATAAAAGACAAGGGCATTCATGCCGGGATAGCTCTCAATCCAGCGACCCCCGTGCACACACTAAAAAATATCATTGGAGACCTTGATTTTGTATTGTTGATGAGTGTGAATCCAGGATTTGGCGGGCAAGATTTCCTGCCTTTGGTACTTCCTAAAATAGTTGAACTAAAGGTCATGCGTGAAAAAATGAATCCCAATTTGCTAATTGAAGTCGATGGGGGTGTCAATGACGTGAATGCGAAGGAACTCATAGCTTCCGGAACCGATATTCTTGTTGCAGGCTCATTCATATTCAAATCTGAAAATTATAGTGAACAGATCAGGAGACTCAGGTTATGTTCGGAGATTTAGCAGAACGACTCGAAAAAGTTTTTAAGAATCTACGTGGACAGGGCATTCTTTCTGAACAGAATGTGAAGGATTCCCTTCGTGAAATACGCATGGCTTTGCTTGAAGCAGATGTCAACTTCAAGATAGTAAAGAATTTTATACAGGAAATTGAAACAAGAGCTCTTGGAACAGAAGTTCTAAAATCTCTTACCCCTGGACAGCAGGTTGTTAAGATCGTCCATGAGCAACTGATCAATCTCATGGATACCGGTACCTTCAATCTGCAGGTTCATGACAACAAACTTACCAAGGTTCTTTTAGTAGGACTGCAGGGTTCCGGTAAGACAACTGCCTGTGCCAAACTTGCCCAATTCTATCGGAAGAAGACCATCAAACCAATGTTGGTCGCATGTGATGTTTACCGACCTGCAGCTATTCATCAGTTACAGGTGCTAGGGAAACAACTGGATATTCCGGTTATTGCGGAAGAGACGAAAGATGTCATTAAGATTGCTGATAAAGCCCTTCGAGAAGCAGAAAAGGAATCTATCAATCTCTGCATATTTGATACCGCAGGACGGCTTCATATCGATGAAGAAATGATGAAGGAAGTGGAAAATCTCAAGCGCTATGTCAAACCGGATTATACATTCTTCGTTGCAGATGCCATGACTGGACAGGATGCAGTCAACGTTGCCAAGGAATTCAATGAAAGAGTCAGTTTTGATGGTGTCATTCTTACGAAAATGGATGGTGATGCCCGTGGTGGTGCAGCGCTTTCAATCAAGGCAGTGACGGATAAGCCGATTGTCTTTATTGGAGTTGGCGAAAAAACAAGTGACATAGAAGAATTTCATGCCGATAGAATGGCATCGCGAATCATGGGCATGGGAGATGTACTTTCACTCATCGAAAAAGCGGAAGCGAACTTCGACCAGGAGCAGGCAGAAAAGCTTGCAAAACGCCTGAAAAAGAACCAGTTTACGTTCACAGATTTTCTATCCCAATTGCAGCAAATGAAAAAGATGGGTCCTTTGGACCAGTTACTGAAGCTCATTCCCGGTTTGAGTCCGAAGATGCTTGGAGATGTCAAGATCGATGATAAGGATTTGAAACATGTGGAAGCAATCATTTATTCCATGACCGAAAACGAAAGGGAAAATCCCGAGGTCATCAATGGTCAACGACGTCTGCGTATTGCGAATGGAAGTGGTCGTACGGTTCAGGAAGTGAATAAACTACTGCGTCAATTCGAGCAAATGAAGAAAATGCTGAAAGGATTTAACAGTGGCAAGTTCAAACCCGGTCAAATGGGTATGCCATTTTAACTTTTATCAATAATGATGAATTGAAAAAGGCGACTTTCAGGTCGCCTTTTTTTTCGTAAACACATGAGTTTTTTTTCAATATCCAAATACAATAGTCAATACTTGATTTATCAGTTCCAGCTTCATTTGTTTATTAGGTAATTATTTCTTATGAGAATGCTTCAAAAATAGCCATCAAAACAACCATTTACTTTCTTTACGCATACCAATCCCATACCAATCCCATACCAATGGGATTCCAATCCCTTATTAATCTATAGGGATTGGAATGAGACAGGAAATGCATTGGTATTGCTCAAGCATGGGTTAGGATTATCTCATGAAAGTATAATGATTGCTTCTGGATGTGCTCGATGAAAGATGTTTATAAAGTGGAGAGTAGTTTATGAGTTAGATTTTCTCTTGAAAACTGTGAAATGGATTCCTTCAGAGAATCGACTGAGAAGTGCATATTCCGCAGTTCTTTAATACAGCAAATGATCTCTTCTTCATTTTCCAGATTTGCATATCTGACAGAAGTAAAGTCCTTCATAATATTCCTGATAAGAGGCAGATCGGGTCCTATAACCAGAACAGGTTTTCCAGCCCTGATCACTTCATAGAATTTTCCACCGGGTAAACCGATCAAAGAACTATCATCGTCAGTGAAAATGATCACATTGATATCTGCCCCAAGGGCATAGCAGAGTGCTTCATGATGTGGAACATAGCCTTCAAATTTGAAAAAGTCGAGATGCAGATTCGTGATTTCATTTAAGAGTTCTTTCGGAGATGAACCAATTTGAACGAATTGGAAATTCTCCAATCCTGATCTATTGATAGCTTTGAGCAAATTGATTGGATTTCTCAATCCCACATATGTCTTCCCCATGAAAAGAAAAGTAAATTTCTCAAATTTATGAGGGATTAGGGAATTGAAATCATCTTCATCATAACCATTCTGGATAACGGTCGTTTTCTTTTCAACCCAGGGATAGGCTGCAATATAACGTTCTTTAATGAAATCAGTATTAAAAACAACAATATCAGCATTTCGTAGCGTTACTTCATCCCAATGCTGTATGATCCTGTATCTTAATTTGTGTACATTGGTCTGTAATCGAGGCCAGAATTGCCAGGCATCCCGATAATCGGCTATCCACCTGATCTTATCTTTTTTCAGGGACTTAAGCAGAATGCCTACTAAAAATGCTGAAAATGGGAAGGCAGTAATATAAACATTCCTGATATTGTACTTGCGAATGACAACAAGTGTTTTGACGAAAGCGAAGGGCACCCAGCCAATTTGCTTATCCAAAGGTAATAAAATATCATTGAGGAGTTTCAGTGAACTCCAGAATATCCTTTTTACCGGATTTGCCTTGTATTCAATGGTTGTTCGTAAATTTGCTACATGATCGACACCCTTTCCCTTCAAACCAAGGGAAGGAGTCTTAAAGATTAGAGTATCTTTTGGAATTTCTTGAAGAAGGGATTCATCAAGAATGTGCTTAGGTGGTTTTCCGGGAGTGATAACATATGTCTGGAAACCTTCTCTCGCAGCATATTTAAGGAATTTCAGCGGTCGTTGGACACCACTTTCACCTGTTGGTGGAAATTCGTTAATGATCATAAGCAGTTTTTTACTAGTTTCTTTCATATTCAGAAATCACCTTTTTCATGATCTTGTCCAACATGTATTCATGTATTACCAAAGTTTTACCGTTATCAGCAATTCTTTTTGCTTCCTCGGGATTTATTATAAGGAATTCCAGTTTTTC
>DAONDQ010000038.1:0-23154 GCA_035402645.1 Candidatus Cloacimonadota bacterium
GTAAGGTTGCTTACAGAGGCAATGGAAGGCAGAGCTTCCCCACGAAATCCCAACGAGGATATGGCTATGATATCCTCCACATTCCTGATCTTGCTGGTTCCGTGTCTCTCGAATGCAGTCAGGGCATCGTCCGGACTCATCCCGGAACCATTATCGACAACTTGGATCAGATCTTTTCCACCATTCTCAACATTCACCGTAACGGATGAAGCACCGGCATCGATGGCATTCTCCACCAGTTCCTTGACAACGGATGCTGGTCGTTCAATAACCTCTCCGGCAGCAATACGATTCGCTACTTCTTCTGCAAGAACCTTGATTTTGTTCATTTGCTCTCATACCTCTATGGGTAAAATTCCAAATCATGAAATGATTGTCAAATGAATTGAGTTGGATCGATTTCGGAGTAGAAGTGAAATGAAAAAGTAGATAAATCGAAGGACATCGTGAACTGGTCTTACATTAACCATAAGATATCATACCAACTCCATGAAGCATTCCAATCCCTTTCCAATGGGATACCAATCCCATACCAATCTCTTTCCAATCTCTCGGGATTGGAATGGGAGCAGGAAATGGATTGGTATTGCATTGGATTTCGATGGAAATGTTCTTGAGACAACTTTGATTATTCTCATGTATATGATATGGAGTTAAAACATCCTATGAGAGTAATGATCTAACGAGACTGGAGGATGTTGCTGACTTCAAATCCTGTTGGCGGGTACTATGTCCCATAGGGACAAAACATATTAGCGCTCGGGTTTCAACCCGGCGAAAGAAGATCATATCAACAGGAGTCCCGTAGGGACGAAACTTGAATCTTTTATATGCCGTCCCTGCGGGACTGATTTCCTTGTTGATACATCCGCCGGGTTAAAACCCGAGCGCTATTACATATCATCCCTATGGGATGTACAAGTTTGGAGTTCAAACATCCTTCGGGATTATTGATTACACGTGATAATAGGATGTGAAGACTTCAATCCAGAAGTATACCGGGTCTACTGACGCGGGTCCCTACATCAAACTCATCCGTCACAAGATCGCCCTTAATCCCCCCTTCCCAAGGGGGGAAGTGCCACACTTCGTCAAGCTCAGCACGGCGTCAAAAGGGAAGGACATCTGTCTTTTTTAACTTTTAGTTTTTAACTTTTATCTCTTATATACTGACACCAAAAGCTGCAAGAAGTGACACAAGGGGAAAGTGCTGATAAGGTTTTGATTGGTGGCGAGATAGATAGTACTGGCTTTGGAAAGAGCAGTTGGAAAGACAAATTTAGCAAATCAGTAAAAGCGCAATTGGAGTGCGATTGTGCCAATCAGGAAAGCTCCGTAATTCCACACCGAGTCTAAAACCAAAACCGGAAAGTCCATATTAAAAGGTTGTAGGATAATTTGTTGACTATTGTGGTCGAATTGCACTTTCTTGAGAGTCACTCCGTCATCTGTTCTCACAACTGCTATTTTATCACAGGCATTATCCCAGTTCTGATTGGTCTTAATGACCACGATATCCTGATGCTGGATGATGGGCTCCATGCTCCTGCCATTTACTTGAAAGACATTGTATTGCTTGGGGTTACCTGGTATGTATGAAAGTGGTAATTGAATCTGACCTAGCTGACTCCACTCATCTCTGATCTCGATAGGTAACCCTGCAGCTATCTCTCCCACGATAGGAAGAGTGACTGATTGGGACAGGTCAAAGTCTGTATTATCTATTTGTGCTGTGTTTGGAGTAATAATAGTGGGGATCTGATTAGACTTAATCAGTTCATCAAACTCATCTCTGGCAGCATAAGACTATAGACCTTCTTGAAATCTTTCCTGTCTGTTGATGAATGTAAATATTGCTTTAAGCAGATCTATATCTGCTGCTTCAATGCCATCTACTGTTTCTTGAGGAATAGGATAATCAAAATAACTCAGATAATCCTGTTTCATAACTCCCGATTCACTAACATCTCGAATGAATGAACGCATCTTATCTTCATATTCGATATATGGCAAGTCATGTTCTGGGTGGAACCAATTCCCATTTTCATTAAGCCCTTCTTCAAAATAGCTGATGTAAGCCAGCAGTTTATCATACTGTGCCAATTATCTACTCCATTAACAAATTCTGTTTGAGGACTACTGTTCAGTCACCAAGACTTTAGTTATTCCGATAACAAGGAATAATAGATGGTATGAGTAAATTATGTATACATCATAGATATGGGCATATTGTCAATGTCTTTGTCTTTATCCTCTACTTGAGTTATATTTGCATTGTAATTATTCTGTGAATAACTAATGTAGTCTCAGATTGATTCATGCTACATACCCGATGTTCATCGGGGTGCTAATCGACACAGAATATTCAAAATATCGTTTGCAGAATTCGTGTCAGAAACTACCTCGCACCCCGTTTTTCTGTTGCATGACGATGCATAACGATGCCACAGTTTGCAATTTCTCTGTCATAATTTGCATATTCAGTTGTCACTTTACACATCCCTACCCATCTTGCCTTGTAAAAAAAGAAGGCAAATTTTCTCTCCGAAATTATCTCTTAAGATACATCTTGCCTGTGTCATGCAAAGTTATCTTAATTATCTGTCCAGTAACCGGAAATTCTCAGCATACTATCTGGGTCTTTGAACCCAGAAAGTACCCAGATGATACCCATTTGCATGTAAGAGTTGTCTGATAGTTTTGTATGGTGTACCTTTTTTTCTGAAGTCTTTCTGAAGTCCGTTTGCTGGGTTCCCAATACCATTGTTTACGGAATTTGCTAAGAACCAGATAAATAAGTTACCTTGTAGTGAATGAAGTCTATAGCTGGTTTCTGAGAATGGGTGGCTCTAGGACAGTAGAAAATCCATTTCATAAGACGAATGAAAGGAATTAAAAATTAAAAGAAACATCAATTTTTAACTGATTGAATAAAGCTTGTGTTTGATAACAATTGCCAAATAGCATTCCTGCAACTCGTATTTAGAACACTCATATCCAAGGTTAGATTCGGAATCTGTAGTCTTGGCCCATCATACCATTGAACAACTTTATACATACCCAAATTCAGAGTACTTTCCCACTTATTTGGACTATATGCTATGAGATTTTCAGAACCAGATTCGATTCCATCTTTTTTATAATAACCATCTGTTGTAAATGATTGGGTAGAATCGCTAACCATGTTATGTAATGACCAACAAATAGTAACTTTTGATTCCGTGAAATTACCTGATAAAGGAGCAAAAGTGTTTGCCTGTAAATCTATAATTACTCCACTAAGTTGATACCGTACTTGTTGGCTACTTACTGAGGTTGAACTTGATTTTAGAGTATCAACGATATTATATCCAGTATTAACTAATTCTTTGTAAGCAATAGAATTGAACGACTTCGCAACACTTTCATCCCGAAAAAAAACTCCACCGTGTACTCTGCCAATACCATTATGATAATTACCAATATCTTCTTTCAAAGCATCACTGAATGAAATTCCAAGAAAAGCGATGTTTTCTGAACCATTTACTGAAATAGGAACTTGTACCTGTGAGTTATAATTCTTTGATAATGTTGTAGTAGACGCACATCCTGTAATTAATATTATCACACATATTATTAATGAATATAAAAAGATGTTTCTCATTTGCATTACCTCTGTTTATTATTAGGTTGAGGTTGATTACTTCTATATGCCGATGACCAATAATTTTAGGTAAACTCTTTTTCAGTACTTAATAGAAGAAGGGAGAAAAAAATCACATATCTTCATTTTTTTATCTTCCTATTTTGAAATATCTAACTTACCATTTTGTCAAGTAAATAAATCTGCAGTCATGTAAATACAAAGAAATAAATATAAAACTGACAACCCTAACTGCATGAACTGACACATGGACATTATCACTCATAGCTATGTAGAGTAGTAAAATAGCCAGTAATGATAGTTTCTTTGTCCACCCCATTAAAATCTAAATATTGAGGAAATTCTGCCACTATATCTGCAATTTATTAACTCGAATACATCTTGGCAAGATAAGCAGATATATTGTCACTAAATGCATAGATAGAGACAAAAACATCTGTAGAAGAGTGGTTTTCCTTTGCGCACATCTGCATACAGTTGAGAAACATTGTACAGCTGTGTTACGATTTGTAATATGGGTTGTCACTTTATATCTCTTCTCCCTGTTCCCTGTACCTTCATATTTATTCTTGACACTTGCATTTTCCTGCATTAGTGAGGCAAATTAGATAAGTGGAGGAATAATTATGATTATTGATTCCCGCTACCAGGTGCTTGAAAGCCTTGGGACTGGGCTTTGGGCTACAGTTTATAAAGTTCAAGATATCCGTTCCGGTAACATATATTCACTGAAGTTCTTTCAGCAACTCGATGCGAATGATCTTTATGAGAAGTTCACTCCTGAAGATATGCACCACATAACAAGGATTGAACATCCAAACCTGATCCACGTCATCGACTTTGGGAATGTCGGGAATCACATCTATTATATATATGATTATTATGATGGGCAACCATTGAAGAGTTTCAAATTCAAACCTTCGAATGTAGAACTACTTTATGATATCGTTGTGCAGATATGCTATGCGCTTCATGCTTTACATACACAGGATATCATCCATAAGGATTTAAAACCTGATAATGTACTATATCGAATCGTGAATTCGCAACCGGAAGTGAAGGTACTGGATTACGGATTCACCAAGATAGACCTTCAGAAGGACCTTCAGAAAGTTACAGGTTCTCTTCCCTATATTGCACCAGAAATATTCCTTGGGAAAGGGGCTGTATCGCAGAGTGATTTCTATTCTCTTGGTGTTTCTCTTTATCGGATGACCACAGGTACCTTCCCATTTTCCCTTGAGCAGATTTCTGCCTTGATCGCAGGAAATCAACAACATTTCTTCCCGAAATTCCCGAGAGAGATCAACCCTAATGTTCCGCAGTCCCTGGAAAAGTTCATCCTAAAGCTATTGGAAAAGAATCCCGAAGATCGTTTCAGTAATGTCGGCGAGATCATTACCTATATCAATCGTACACAGATTAAGCAGTATCCTTTCTCGATCCAGTGGTCAGTTGTAAACTATCTGAAGTTCAACAGCTATATTGTCAGGGAGAATTATTCGCACCAACTACTGGAATATCTTCCCAATATTAATGAAAGGAATGGACTTGCACTTTCCCTGATCGGTGGTGATGGGCAGGGGAAGAATAATATTCTGTCATTGATGCATTATCACCTTCTAAACGGAGATTATTTCGTCTTTGACTATACCTGTACCAGACAGTATCACGATCCATTTTTCGCACTGACAAAAGAATTTCATCACTCGATGTTCTCGGATGATACCAGGTTCAGTTATGATCTTGTGAATATATCCCAAAAATTCCAGAAATATATCTACGAATCAGAAGACACTGCAAAAATTGTTGATGTGTCTTCTGCTGAAACCATGCAGGATTTCGAATCAGTAAAGAACTACATGATCCATTTATCTGAGGAAAGACCGCTTATATTCATCATTCGAGCTGCTCATAATCTCACGAAACAGACCATTGACTTTCTCAATTATTGTGCTACTGACATCAGCAAAAAGAGAATCTTCATTATTTTGAGTTTCAATGATTTTTCGAAAGTGAACCTGTTGAAGCACACAGTGATCTTGAAGATACAGCCCTTTAGTTTCGAAGAATTGAAACAATATACAACCAGGCTTCTGAAACAGCAACCGCCTGATTCATTTCTGCATCAACTTGAGGACCGGTCGGCAGCAAATCCTGATTTTCTGAAAGATATCCTGATTGATTTGACACAAAAGAAACTGATTTGGGCAGAAAACCGGTTTCATTTCGATTATGATTTCAAGGATTACAAAATACCCAACAAATTGTTGCAGACCATATACAGTCGCATGTCACATTTAACTGAGAATACTTACAAGCACATGATGAAGCTGGCTTATGTATGTCCGCCTTTGACAAAAGACCTGATACGTTTCGTGCTTGGAATATCCGATGAGGATTTGTTTACACTTCTGGCAGACGGCATCAATAATGAGATTCTGGTTAAGAAAGGCGACCATATCTATTTTAGCTATATTGAATCCCGGGAAAGACTGATTTCCGAGGGAATTGCTGAAGATAAGCTCCACCTTTCAAGACAGGTCCTGCGCTTCTTTGAAGATAGGCAGGTGAATAATATCAATGTATGCAGGGGTATTATCGAAAATGCAAAATGGGCAGAAGACTATGATGCTATCCACAAATACTCATTGCGGTTGATTGAACTGCTTGATAGAGATTCTCAACAGGATAAGGCATTTGAAGAGATATGCAATATTATCGAACTTGATTTTTCCAATAAATTGAAACTTCCGTTATCAAGTATAATTAAAGACCTTGTTATCCTGCAGGAAAAGGCTGAATTAACCGGCAGTGTAGATGAAGCGATGAAATTGCTCAAGTCAATACGGAAGCTTCCGGATATATATGAGAAGTATTTTACATTGGGAACGTTATATCTACAAACAGAGGATCATAAGCATGCGCTCACGAACTTTGAGAAAGCTCTCAAAATGAGTATTACAGGTATCCAAAAAGTAAAGGTCCTCCTCTATATGTCGTTATTATACACGCGGATCGGTGATGATAAGAATTATGGCTTAACTTTGAATATACTGAAAGACATGCCCATGACAGATGACTTGAAAATATTCTACATAGACAGGTTGGCTTTGTTTCAGTATAAAATGGGATATAAGGAACAGGCGATCCAGAAATTGGAAGATTTCCTGGCAGAGACACAGACCACCCAGAATCCAAAATCACTTCTTCGTCTTGGCTCATTGCATAATAACCTTGGTTTTTATTATACAGGCATGAAAGCAATTGCAGAAGCAAACAGTCATTACCAGGCGGCACTCAAGATATGGGAGAAATTGAACTCACAAAGTCGCATGGGCTTGATTCTCAATAATATCGGTGATCTGGCTCTTATCCAAGGAGATACCCAGGGTTGCCTCAAATATTTCCATAGTGCCCAGGAAATAGCAGATCGATTGGGTATGAAGCGTATTGAAGCGCAATCTTTGGTCAATCTCGGTGAAACTTATATCAAGCTGGGTGATTTCCATTTGGCGGAAAGTTATCTTCAACAATCCAAGAATATCAGCCAGTCTTTGGAAGACAGACCGTTCTGGGATGCAATTCACAGTAATATCGCCCTGGCGAAAAGCAAGATCAATGATTTTGATAATTATTGGAGTTTCATCATGGAGCAGGAACCGGATCTTGCCCAGGGGAATATAAGGGTTTTAAATCCGCTCGTGAAAACGTATTTCTATTATCTCTATGAAATAGGTCAATACAAGAAGATACAGAATCTCCTCAGTAAGAATACTCATATCAATTTCCATAGCAATCACGAAGAGGAGTTCTTCTACAATATCCAAAGTCTTGTCTCTGTGCTTCAGGGGGATCATAATGGAGCGATGCAGAATATCAACCTGGCAATGGATTATGCCCAAAAGGTGAAGAATGAATATGCCAGGTGTGTTCTCTTGAACCGCATGATTGAATCCCTAGTCGCAATTGGGGATGTTGAGAAAGCTCATGATATATGGATCAAGGCACAGAAAATCGGGAAACATTACAAGTATCAATACTGGCAATCCAACCTTGCAATTCTCGATGTGAAAATCAACCTTCTGATTGCCGATATTCCATTGCGGAAGATACTTAGAGATTTACTTGAAGCCTGGAATATGATCAAGGCGAAGAGATATTTCCTACTGGAAATCGAGACCTTGGGGTTATTAACCCAGATCTATCATGAATTAAAGGACGATGAACACGCAAAATTCTACTTCGACCGATTGCAGAGGCAGATGCAGAATGCGACAAATGGTATTCCCACGGAAGATAGGGACAGTTATTTGAGTCTTCATTACGGTAATGTAACCAAACTGGATCAATACAAAAAATACGAAATTGCATCCCGTTCAAGACAAAGCAAAGAGAAATGGAACGATCTTCTCTATAGTCTTTTACGCCTGCAAAATGTCGATCGTATCAAGTTCTTTATCGATAAGAGTATCCAGAAGATGATCTCCCCTTATCAATACAAGATTCTTCTGAAAAACGAGCGTTTCTCGGATTTCACTGTTTTCCTGGAATATAATTGTGAAAGGGAGAATCTGCTGTCTGCAGAGCATAGGAATAATATCGATCGAGCATTGGAAGCAGATATTGTCATTCATAAGAAGATCGGCGAAAAGAACCTGGTATTTGTTCCGTTACGGATCAAGACAGCCAAGGTTGGATGCATGATCCTGGCAGATAATGGAGAAATGGAGTTCAATCGCTATGAACTCAATATGATTAGAACCATACGTCTCCATTTAAATACGATTTTGATTCGTATCCAGGAATTTGCCGAAATGAATCAGCGAATGAGCCTGATGAGCAAGTTGATGGAAATTTCTCGTCATTTACTTGGCATTCTCGATATTCAAAAACTTGAACAGGAAATTGTATCTGATTGTATGGATTTCGTCGGCAGCACAAGAGGGTTCCTGATTAAACGTGATGCTGTTGGGAATTATGTATATTCTGTCGGTCTCGATTCTGATAAGAAATTTGTAACGAATTATACAATGGTGAGTAAGACAGTCCTGAGTGAAGTCCAAAAAAGCCATCATCCCATTCTTTCGATGAATGCGCATGAAGATAGTCGTTTCAAGGATGCGATCAGTGTGCAGGATTACATTCTGCACTCACTATATTGTTCTCCAATCATGGTAAATGACCAGATATATGGATTTCTATATTTTGACAATTACCTGGATAACCGTAAACAGATGGTGATACGCTCGGATTTGATGAATCTGATGATGATCCAGGTCTCGATTGCCATATCCAATGCCCTTCAGTATGATAACCTGATACGGAAGAACAAGGAACTTCACACACTTGATGTCTTAAAGAATGATTTTATAGCAATTGTATCTCATGAACTCAATACACCGTTAACCACTTTACAGGGTTATGTATCAAGACTGAAAAGGAATCTGTTTGCTGACGAAGAAGACAGAATGGATCTTCTGAACAAGGTGGAAGGAAGTGTCAGAAAACTGATCGTGACAACCAATGATATTATCACGATGAACAAATATAATATCATTACACAACTTCCCAAGACACCTATCGATATCAGGGAAATCATCGAGATGTTGAGTCATGAGATCGATATTCTTTCACAAAATCGCAAGATGCAGATCAAGATTGAGATCGAACCGAATCTTCCACAAGTGGATGTTAACTGGGAAGCCGTACATTTAATGATCTATAATATTGTCCTGAATGCGATCCGGTTTACACCCGACTTTGGAAGCGTTACAATCGGTGCCAGGAGATCGGCATTCCCCCAGGAGAAACTCGACGAGAAAGAATCTCTTGTGATTTATGTGCAGGATAATGGAATCGGGATTCCGGAAAAGGAACTCGAGAATGTATTCAAGAAATTCTATGAACTCAATGAAGTATTGGCACATCGCTCAGGAGTGGTTGAATATAAGAGTAGCGGGTTAGGATTGGGTCTGTCAACGTCTGCACGTATTGTTGAACTTCATCAGGGAAAGATATGGATCAAGAGCAAGGAAAATGAAGGCACAACTGTGTATATAGTATTGCCTTTTAAAAGCCCGGATGAGATAATGACAATGAACAAATCAGAAAAAGTATAATATAGAGAGAGGAATTAATGAGGAATAACAAACATACACTCATTCTATTGCTTGTATTTGGGGTCATCGCCTCATTCCTGTGGTCTGATGTGAATGACGATCTGCGTGTGATTTATGGATTATATCAAGATAATAATTATAATCTCACATTGCAGGAAATACAGAGGTTCAAATCCAATTATCCGGACAATGACAAGATTGAAATACTGAAATCACTTGAGGGAAATATCGCATTACATAGGCAGAAATACGCATTAGCAGACAGTATATTCAACTCTGTTGACCTAACGAATCTCGATGAAGAAACGCAGGCAAGCCTGCTGTTAGGGAGAATTCAATCGAAGTTCATGTTGGGTGATTATGCTGCGAGTGCACAGTTTGTTACGCAATTCATGAAGAGATATCCAAATACTTCAAATTATTGGCAGGCAATATATTGGTCAGCGAAACTGGATATTCAATTTCAGAAATATGATGATGCCATCAATTCTTTGAAAATGATACAGGACAAACCGGAACGAGAGATGATCTATTCCACTTTAATCGAGGCATTATCACTGAATCAAAACACAAATGAATCTGAAACATATCTGAAACGAATGATCCTTGATTTTCCGAATAGCGAATTCACACATCAGTCATACCTAAACCAGATGCAGGCTTTATACGCTGCAGGAAAGCTAGATTCATTACGAACATATCTTGGTTATTTCATTCCTGATCATTCGATTTATTACAACGATTATCTGTTATTACAAGGCAAAATATGTTACACTCTGACTGATTACGATAGCTCATTGAAATACCTCAACAAGATTCAGCCTGAAAATGAAGATTCGAAATTCTATCAGGGTCTGAATTATTACCAGTTACGCCAGGATTCGAAAGCAAAAGAGATTTTCTCAGATTTGGCGAATAAAGCAAAAGACAACCAGGTTCGTTCAAATAGTTTTCTTCAGAATCAGATCATGCTCTATGAAACTGACTCGAAAGCGGCTTTATTCAACATGGAATGGTATATTCAAAATCATCCTGATGACCCTCTGCTGGGTGCTTACTATTTCCAGGTAGGATATTGTCAGTATAAGCAAAAGAAATACAGTCTCGCTTTTACCAAACTTACCAAGGCTGTCAGCTACAGGCTTGATCCTATCACAGAAGACAAAACTTTCTACCTGATGGGAGATATCTATTACCTGACCGATGATAAAAATGCAGCAGAGCAGTCGTTCCTCGATTACATCAGAAGATTACCAAATGGATTGTTTGCTGATGAAGTTCTCTGCAAACTTGGATTCATATATTATGACAGGAAGGAAATGGACAAAGCAAAAGACTATTTCCAACAGGTTCTGCAGAAATATCCCAATTCCAATAAAATAGCCATTAGTAATTTCTATCTTGGCGAGATTAACTACTTCAAATCAAACTACAAGATCGCTAAGAATTATTATACACAATCGCAAAGCGGTAATCTCGATACTGGATACACCTGGCTCAGAATCGCACAGTGTGATTATTTCATTGAAGACTATACCAGCGCTCTTGCAGGAATAAAGAATATTCCTGAGAAAAAACCATATCTGTTTGATAAATACCTACTCAAGGGAAACATATATTTCAATCAGAATGACTATAACACGGCATTACAGGCATATAGCATAGCGGAAAAGAATTATCAGACGAAAGCCGAATGGGAACAGGTGATAAGCCAAGAAGGTTTGTCATTCTATCTGTTAAAAAGATTTCCTGAAGCAACTGCCATTTATCGTCAACTTAGCAAGGAAGCATCCACTTCAGATAAGTTCCTGATGCTTGCAGCCAATTCTGCCTTCAGTGCCCAGGATTACCAGCAATCTACCTATTTATATAATTTATTCATTAAAACCTATCCTGATTCACCGAATCGTGATAAAGCCCTATTAGGGATAGCCGATTCTCATTACAATCTGGGTAACTTTGGACAGGCAGCGAATGAATACATTGATATTCTGCAGACTTATCAGAATGGAAGGTTATCCGAAGATGCACTGAAAGCACTCAGTTGGAGCCTTAAACTTGCCAAGGAACAGGATTTCTCAGTGGCTTTGATCAATCTTGAACAGAATGTACAGGACTCTGATCTGAAACAAAAGGTAAAGAGAGTTCATTTGGATTATGTCAGGGGAATGAAGGAATGGAATCGAACCATTCAAATTGCAGACGATATTATTACCTCTTCCCCATCAGATCTAAAGATTCAGATGATTAAAGCAGAAGCACTGGCAAATATGAAACGTTATAACGAAGCTGACAGTGTATTTCAGAAGATCCAGCCCGAGAATTTAACACCGGATGTATATCTTTCATGGTCCAATGTCGATATCATTAAAGGGGATAGTCTTGCTGCGCTAAATAAGTTGAAGATTTCATCCAAGAAATCGAACGATCCGATTATCTGGTTACCATTGTTAAGTCTTCAACTCAAATTGGATGATCCTGACTTTAACGATTATTATCTAAATTTCATAAAATCAAGACCGGGTACTGTTGCTGATTCAGCAGACATCATCTGGTGCGAGTGGGGTACAAAGCAGCAACGATATGAGGAAGTGAATGCGAAACTTCAGAATCTCATGAAGAGTAACGATAGACAGATCCGTGGGACTGCTGAGTTCATGGAAGCACGATTGTCATTCCTTCAAGGTCATTACCAGGAGGCGATACCGCAATTAGCAAGGATCAAATATCTCTATCCAGAATTGGCTGACAAGGTAATTGAATCCCAATATATGCTTTGTCTATCCTATATTCGGACGAAGGATATTGAAACAGCATTGACCATTTACAATACGATTCGACCAGATTTGAACCAGCATCAGATTGCTATCATTGAGAGTGAACTCAATGCATCCGGGAGGAATTAATGAGATATTACCTGATTCTCATCTGCCTCTCGTTCAACATGATTTTGTTGGCAGCATCTGATCCGCAGATCAATCTTCCAGATGTGGTCATTACAGGTGAAAGAAGTATGAAAGCTGAGTTACAGGCTTCTCCAATTGATTTTTCACAATATACACTCACTGACAGCACAATGGATTTCAAATATTCAACGCATTTGCAATCTTCTTCCATCAGCGAACCATCTTACATCGGTACGGAGCATAATGGGTTTCTTCGTGCTCTCGCGGGTAACAAGAGACTGATAAGCTTCGATGCAATGTATCATGATCAGAAAAGACCAGCACTCATTTTTTCCGCTGACGGTTATCAACTTCATCTAAAGAACAAGTGGGATCAGGAATATGCCGGATTCAAGTGGACACCTGAGTTTGGCAACTATATGAGCCTATTCAATCTAAGAGCGATGGCGGTAAAAGTCCCTCTGTCAGCCAGCGAAACAGAGATCATGAACGGTGAGATCGGTTTCGGTCAATTGACGAATAACGAAGAAAATACTGTATTAAAAGATACTCAAGTTCGTTTATCCTATATCAATTCGCAGCAGGACGCTGAGAAGTTTGAGAGGCTTGAGGATTTAAATCTGTTTGCCAAGACAATTCTACCCATATCAAGATCCATATTTACACAATTCAGATACGAGAACCTGAATCAACATCCTCAGGGTGTATTCTGTTTTGTAATTCATCCGGAGAAGATCGTTGATCATGTTTCCCCTTGGTTGGCAGCAGATAAGGAACACTTGTATCCCAGCATTGATTTTCTCATTCAGCAACCTTTAAGTGCTAAAGCTGATTTATTTATAAAGAATGCTCCATATTTGAACCAGGACGATATCCTCACCCAGTTTAACATGAATCCATGGCAGTATATAGGTGGTTTAAGATGTAATGAACTACAGGAAAAATCAATGCTAAACACTAAAATAGGATTTGAATATCACTCTATTTACCATTTCGCCATTACTCATCAGGTTAGTTATAAACAATATCTGCCTATGTACGGGAATATAAGTGGAAAACTCTATTCATTTGGTAGAAATGACTGGTTGGTCCAATCCTCAGAGATGAAGATGGGTTATGGGATTGATAAGGTGATATTGGAAACAGGCATGACTTATCATCAATTCAGGTGTGATGATCTAAATCTCAACTGGCTTTCTTATGCGGGTGTATGGGAAAACACATCAAAAATTCAATATATCTCAGCAATGGGAATATCAACCCTATATTCACAATATAAAGGAAACCGAAAGAATCATATAAACCAGAGAATGGCAGATCTATTTGAAGTTGATTTCAAGCATGATTTTATCATTCATAAAAATGTGATGATTAATGTGAATCTATATAATCTTCTCAACAGAAAGAATATTAGATTCATGGATGTACCCTGGCTTCCTTTCAACGCAATGATTGGCGGGACAGTCACTTTCTGAAAATGAACGCGCTTCCTTCTCAGGATCACTGGATTGAAAAAAGTGAATTAGATGGAATTTTACTAACAGATCCGGAGATCATTGAATTTAATCGGGAACTGATAAAGCAGAATGAAAGCCTTAATGACCTATATCATTTACCTGATGAAATTGCCGCAAATGATATTCATAGGTTATTAAGTGCTTATGATATTGTAAAAATACAGAATTATCACAGTCTCGATCATCATCATTTTGATGCTGAATTTTGTACGTGGATTGATAAACAGCTAAATCTTCCTTTAGGAGATTCATCAAAAGAGATTCGATACGGATTCATCCTTGAGCGAGCAAATCTGAGATCCTTTCCGACTGAACAAATTGCCATGAACGATGATGTTGACCAGGAGATAGATCGATTTCAGGAAACTGCACTTTATCCTCTTGAACCCATTGCGATTTATCATGAAAGCTTGGATGGAAAATGGAAATTTGTTCAAAGTTATAATTATAGTGGCTGGGTCAGAAATGACCAATTATTCGAAATGGATAGAAACACGTTCATAGAGTGCTTTGAGCCTGATGATTTCTATTATGTTACTTCAGATCACGCGATTATCACTTTAACAATTCCCAATTATTCAACGCGTAAGATATTGATGCCCATGGGCTCACGTATTCCAAAATACCTGGTAAACAATCAAACGCAAGTCTGTAGAGTGGAATTTGAAATGAATCAAATTGAAATCCAGGAGAAGAGAGTTGAATATACGCGTGCAAACATTTTAAAACTCGCATTGCAGAGATTCGGTGATAGTTATGACTGGGGTGGAAAAAGAGGTCACAGGGATTGCTCCTCATTAGTAATGGATATCTTTCGTTGTTTTGGAATTAACCTCCCACGGAATGCAAATCAGCAGTCCGATCTGAAGGGAATCGTCAAATATGATTGTTTACATGCGAGTGTTGCAGAAAAACTGGAAAACATGAAACCAGGTAACCTGATATTCCTTCCCGGGCATGTCATGATCTACGCAGGAACCTTTCGGGATGTTCCCTATATCATTCATGCAGTAAAAGAATATTATATTTTGAATAACGGTTCAATTGAAAGATCAAGCCAGACAGGAGTTCAGATTACTCCCTTGGGAATCTTTCGGAAAAACTGGGAGAGTTATCTTACATCCCTACATACCATATGTGAAATTTTACCCATGGTTAAAATCAATAAATAGCCTTCAATCTTGCAGAATTAAGAGGTTGACATATTCAAAACCAATATGATATTAGAACAGTGTGCATCGATGTGAGTTAGGTTTTAAAACATCTTAAGATGAGGAGTTTTTGTGGATAAGATATATGTTCTTGATACCAATGTACTGATTCATAATCCGAATGCTCTTTTTTCGTTTGGAACTCATCGCGTCGTCATTCCAATCATTGTGCTGGAAGAAATTGATCAGTTCAAGAAGAATGTTGATGAAAAAGGCAGAAATGCCAGACAGGTCGGAAGATACTTGGATGCACTGCGAGAGCAGGGCAGTTTACAGGAAGGCGTGGAAACCGAACAGGGTGGAATTATTCAAGTGACTGTTAAAAACAGCTTCACAGAGACATCCAACAATATTTTCTTCAGTGATAAGAATGACAATCTGATTATTGGCACTGCTCTATATTTTAAGGAAAATTACCCGAAATCTGTGGTAACCCTCGTTTCCATGGATACAAATGTTCGTATTAAAGCTGATAGTGTGGGTATAAATGCAGAAAGTTTTGAGAGTGATGCGGTTAAATTCGACGAACTCTATACTGGGATCGACAATTTGATTGTAACGATTGAAGCACTGCAGCAAATGAATGAAAAAAACTTTCTTGAGAATACTTATCGTGATTTCTATCCGAATCAATTTGTTCGTCTTATGGATAAGGAAGATAATCCTACCGAGACAATCATTACCAGGTATGACCAAGCATCCAAGACGTTTTACCCATATTCTTACTATAAGGGGCAGGCGATATTTGGTATCATTGCAAGAAATCAGGAGCAGGCTATGGCTCTTGAACTGCTACTTGATGATCGTGTCAAAATGGTCTCCCTGTCAGGTAAGGCAGGAACAGGAAAAACCTTACTTGCAATGGCTGCAGGGCTACATAAGGTGATTGAAGAGAACAAATATACCAGGCTCGTTATTTCAAGACCCATCTCCCCCATGGGTAAGGATCTTGGGTATTTACCGGGTACCAAGTCTGAGAAATTCAATCCATGGATGCAACCAATCTACGATAATATGGACATCCTGATCATGCAGCATAATGAAATGGATCCGAGTGACAGCGGAAGATTGTTCGGGAAAAAAAAGGCAAACCTTCAGGATTATCTCGATTATGAATTCATTGAACTTGAACCTTTAACATATATTCGTGGTCGTAGCTTGCCAAATCAATTCATGATCATTGATGAAACCCAGAATCTAACTCCTCATGAAATGAAGACCATTATCACTCGTGCTGGAGAAGGTACGAAAATCGTTTTAACAGGTGATCCCTACCAAATTGATATTCCCTACCTGGATTCAGAGAGCAATGGATTGAGCGTTGCAGTTGAAAAACTGAAGGGAGAAGAAATTGTAGGTCATGTCACATTGGAAAAGGGTGAGCGTTCAATACTTGCGGATATAGCAGCCAAATACTTCTAAAGAGGATTTATGGAAGATAGAAGTTGGACCGAGATCAATCTGAATAATTTTGAATTTAATCTTCAGGAATTGAAATCATTCATACCCGAAAACACGTCTTTGATGCAAATTGTCAAGGCAGATGCTTATGGACATGGGGCATTGGAGATTTCCAAGATAGCATTGAAAATGGGTGCAACTTTGCTGGGTGTTGCAAATGCAGAAGAAGGTTCTTTACTGAGATACCAGGGCATCTCCGCTCCAATATTGATTCTATCACCATCACTTGTATCAGAGATTCCTGCCATTATTGAGAATGATTTATTATGCACCATCTCTGACCTGGTTTTTGCAGAAGCATTGAATAGGGAAGCGATAAAAAAGAAGAAAGTTGTCGCTGTTCATATCAAGATTGATACAGGTATGCATCGTAGCGGATTTGCATTGAAGGATACAGAGAAAATCTTCGACGCTATCTCCTTTATGGAAGGACTTTCTATTAATGGGATTTTTTCGCATTTTGCTGCAAGTGAAAGTGATCCTGAGTTCACGATGAAACAGGCAAGCGATTTTGTGAATGCTCTGATGAGTCTACCGAAACGTCCCGAATATGTGCATATTGCAAATAGTGCCGCTGTCTTGTCATATAATATACCCTATATGAATCTTGTACGACTAGGATTGATGAGTTATGGTATTTATCCATCTCCTTCATATAAAGAAAAAATTGAATTAAAACCAGTCATGCAGTTTAAGACAAAGATCAGCCTGATCAAGTATGTGCGAAAAGGTGAAAGTGTTGGATACAACAGGATATTTGTTGCAAAAAGCGATATTAAAGTTGCAATACTACCGGTTGGATATGCGGACGGATATGATTTTCAATTATCTAATCGAGGTTATGCACTAATAAAAACTGTATTATGCCCTATTATTGGTAAGATTAGCATGGATATGACTGCTGTAGATATCAGCAGGATTTACCAGATATCTGTAGGTGAGGAAGCGGTGCTACTGGGTGGAGATGAAGAGGAACTGCATGCGGAAAGTCTTGCTTCTCTATATGATGGTAATTCATATGAATTACTATGTCAGATAGGTAGAAGAGCTAAGAGATATTATCTTTATAATGGAAAGGTGATTGCCAGTTCTCCCCTATTAAGACGCGATTTTGTAACGAGGGATTTTTCGGACCAGAAGTTATCTTCTATAATTGAAGCATCTCTTTCACAACGCCTGCAGAACAAGGAACTTTCAAGTCTTATTTTCCATGACATCCTGAAGATGTTCTTTTTCAACAAGGATAGAGATATTCCTTATCGAAGACAATTTGAGCATGAAGTTATTTTCGAAGATTCGAAGGATCCGGAATACTTCCACACATTAACGAATCTTTCTTATAAGAAGATTCTGAAGAACGACTATTTCATTGTTGCTTGTGCTAATAATGCCAAGACACTTGATAAGTATTTTAGAAGGTCTGATGTTGAATATCGTTGGTTGATTGATGAGAATTTCATATTAAATGAAGATTCATTTCGTGTTACTTCTGTTAAAGTCGATGAAATAGAAATGGAAGTAGAAAGCCATATGAAGGATAATTGTCTAGAATTGCATTGTTCTCATAAGAAGTTGGATAAGCTGGTTGGTAGAGAAGTGAAATTATCTATTTCGACTGACACTTACTATTCTAAAAAAGCACATCAGTTCAGTATCTATATCAATGATTTAACGAAAGGTGTAAATGTTGTTTTTAAACATCCGAAGAAAATGGAAATCGAGACAATTCCTATTTTTGCAGGACAGAACAAATCACCACGAATCCAAATCGAAAAGAACATGATAAAGGTATCATCTAAGAAAGATGAATGGGTATTCCCTCAAAGCGGGATCGTATTTACCTATTGATACATCCTTGAAAGGAAAGAACCTATTTGATCTGCATTCTGCGGCACCTTATTTACCAAAACAGATTGGATCGTAATTACTTTCCCAGTTTTCTGATTCACAAATAGATACGTGATCTCAATCAATTCGTGGTTTTCAGAATCGAGTAGATTTCCCATGACCTTGACATAGAAGGTGTTGGAACTTTCCGAGGATGCTGACCACTCAGTATTTGTAAGCACATTATTCACACTATCTATTATTTTCATGCTTGAATAGTTATCGAGATATCCATCCTTCACCGTCGCGATTGCATCATCCAACGTATATACCTGTTGTTCAGATTGTTGCATTTGTTCCTGTTTAAGAGAATCGGTGACATTTTGAGGTATTCCCTGATCGGTAGGAAAGAACATATCGTTTTTATCTTGAATATGATGCCAGAATGCATATCCAACTAATATCACAGCAAGAACTACAACAACCCAGATCAGAGTGTTGCTGGAATGTTGGGATTTTTCTTTTTGAGGATAAAATGTATTGGAAGAAGTCACTGTTTTAGCTACTTCTTTCGGTTTTTCCTGATAGGGTTTTCCGTCGTAATATATACGACTAAGTTCAGAATTTGCTTTAATTGCTTTCTGAAAATAGTCTTCTGCAGCGAGATAACGTTCCTGCTTATAATTCAAGAGCCCAAGATAATAGAGTACTTTGTCATTCCAGGGTTGAAGAACAAGAGCTTTTGTGAGAAATTCCTGTGCTTCTATAAAATGAGACTTTTCAAGGCTTATCATCCCTAAATAATAGAATGCAAGAGCATTCTCAGGCTCTTTCTCTAATATCAACTTGAAGATCATAGCTGCTTCATCATGCTTCTGAGCCTGGAAAGATTCCTTAGCTTTTACAAACAATTCTGTTGATGATTTCATACTTAAAGATGTAATGTCCATGCCCTCAGAAGTATGTGAAAATAGAATTTGTCTACAATCCAATGCAGAACCAATCCTTTTTTCCCTATCTTTGATTAGCAAACCATTCATAACCGTTAAAGTGGTTTGAGAAAGGTCTGGTTGGAGAATTATAGCATCTGTTATAGTTGCTTCTGTAATCTCCTTCATAAGCAGAAAACTGTTTTCAGCTTTGGCATGATATGGTTTCTGCCCGGTAAGCATCTCATACATAATGACACCGAGAGAATAAAGATCAGATCT
Organism: Candidatus Cloacimonadota bacterium; assembly: GCA_035402645.1. Classification (GTDB taxonomy): domain Bacteria; phylum Cloacimonadota; class Cloacimonadia; order Cloacimonadales; family DAONDQ01; genus DAONDQ01. Next base: position 19,899 of record DAONDQ010000038.1, read on the forward strand.
GCCATCGATATTTTCTAAAGATAGGACTTGTTCAGGTGATTGATAATAAAGGGCATCATTCTGGTGATCCAACAGGGAAAGTCTTTTTTCTAACAAAGCACCATAACCAAATTGTGATACTTTTACCATGTCGGTTTTACTGATAAAAATACATCTTGGATTCAAGGCAAAATGATATAGACCATATTTATGAGCTTCAACAAGAGCGTTAAGAATCTGGCTGATGATCAGAAGGGCTTTTTGTTCTTTGATCTTGAGTTCACTATCAAGTAGTTGCCTGAGCGTGGTACTCTCAAAATAATCTGTGACCAAGTAGTATTGATTTTGCTCACTGAAAAAAGACTGCAAAGACATGATGTTGGGATTCTGGATTTCTGCTTGTCTATTTACTTCCTCGAAAAGATGGTTGATGAATTCGTCATCAGAATTTAACTTAGCCGAGAGTTTTCGGATATATATCTTTCTCTGTAGGACACTGTCTTCAGCAACGTATAACTCTCCCCATGAATCTTCCAAAACTTTGGTAAGAATTGTAAAGTCTCTTATTTTTGATTGATCTGCTGATGCCATTATATATCCTTTTTTAACAATAAATCATTGTACCAAGTAGTCTAACAAAGCAAAGCTTGTCAAATATTATCAACAGGTGTTCCAATCAACGTTCCACCTGTAGCCTCTTGTATCAATACTGGAATGATTTTGCCGATCATGTTCTTATTCCCACCTCTAATCACAGTGATTTTAAAATCATCTGTCTTACCAGATACATCATTTTCAGATTTCTTACTTGTATTTTCGACAAAAACTTCTTTGGTTTTACCGATTTGGTCTCTGAACTTCTTCAATGTAATTTTTTGTTGCAAATCAATCAGTTTTTGCAATCTGGATAATCTGATATCTTCCGGGATATGATCATTGAACTTTGCTGCCGCTGTCCCTTCCCTATGTGAATACTTAAATGTGAAGGCATAATCAAATTCGATAGTTTGCATCGCTTCATAGGTATTCATGAATTGCTCTTCAGTCTCACCCGGGAAACCTGCAATAATATCTGTTGTGATCGCAATTTCAGGTATGGCTGAGCGAAGTTTGTTGATCAAGGTCATGTAATGCTCGAATGTATATTTACGATTCATCTTCTGTAGTACAAGATTATCACCACTCTGCATCGGTAAATGAATATGCTTACAAATCTTTTTATTCGAGGCTATCAATTCAACAAGGGAATCAGAAAGATCCTTAGGATGTGATGTGACAAAACGTAATCGCCAAACCGAATCTACATGGCTGACTTCTTTCAGCAATTTCGTGAAATCTACATCCTTATAAATATAAGAATTCACATTCTGCCCCAGCAGTGTAATATCCCGATAACCTGAAATGGAGGCGTTTTCAATATCCCTGAGTATATCATCGATCGGTCTTGATCTTTCACGTCCCCTCACATACGGAACGATGCAATATGAACAGAAATTGTTGCAACCCCTCATAATCGTCACAAACCCACACAGTCCATTTTTGCGGATTGGATAAATACTCTCATATATTTCGAGATCATTGACGGTTGTAGAAACCGGGTGTTCTACATCATGACCGAGAATGATATCCGGCAAATTTTCATATTGATCTACGCCAACGACAAAATCCACTCCATTTTTCATATGAATAAGCTGATCACCCAATCTCTGAGCCATACATCCAAGTACAGCGATCTTAAGATTTGGTTTTAATGACTTTCGTGATTGCTCATTGGAAATTCTGCCAATCACTCGATCTTCTGCATGCTGACGCACAGAACAGGTATTGAATAGAATGACATCGGCTTCATCAATATTCTGAGCTTCTTCAAAACCCGCTTGAACGAGGATTGAAGATACAAGCTCACTATCCGAGACATTCATTTGACAACCATAAGTTTCTATATAGAATTTCATATCTCACCATATTGCTATTTTGTGGTATTTCATGTGCATCGAGACTTAGGTCAATGATTTTCTTATTGAATGAAATAAATAAATAGATAGACAGCAGAATATCTTGTAAATATCTGCTTTTAAAAGATAAAGTAATGGAGAAATGATGGATTGGAAAGATTTAGAATTAGGTGAAAAGAACCTTTTGAATACATACTTGAAAAGATACAAATCTGAAGCCTCAGAATTGAATTTTACGAATCTTTATCTTTGGCGTGAAGGTTATGATATAACATACAAGTTCATCGGTGACTTTCTTTGCGTTAGACATCTGGATGTTATGAAAAAACCATTTCACTTATCTCCAATTGGTACCGGAGATGTAAAACCTGTATTACTTGAATTAATGGAAGAATCAAATGACAATAACGTACCATTGATGCTATCCCCTATTACAAAAGATAAAGTTGATGAATATTCCAAATTGTGTCCAGGTCGATTTGATTGTTTTCTCGAAAGGGAGAATTCCGATTATGTATATTCTATTGAAGAACTGATTAATCTCGAAGGACGAAAATTTCACGATAAAAAAAACATGATCAATCGATTTATGAAAGACAATCAATTTGAGTACCTTCCTATCACCTCGGATATTATTCAGGATGTAGAAGCGTCTGCTGAAGAATGGTGTATTATACGGAACTGTGAAGACTATATTGAATTGGAAAACGAAAAAAGCGGGATCTTTGAATGCCTTGAACATTTTTCAAAACTGGACTGTGATGGTGCTGCGATCAGAGTAAATGGGAAGATTATTGCTTTTACCTTTGGTGAACTCATTACTGATGATATGGTAGTTATTCATATAGAAAAAGCTGACCCTAGGATTCCGGGTGCATATCAAATGATCAATCAGCAATTTCTTTTGAACAAATGGTCATCTTATAAATGGGTCAATCGAGAAGGTGATATGGGAATGGAAGGTCTTCGAAAGGCAAAACTATCCTATAACCCGATTAGAATGATTGATAAGTACTGCCTCCGACAAATTCAATAAATAAAATCATTTTCTCCATAAACCATTCATGATCTGAATTGGTTGGAGGATTTCTTTCAACTCCTCGATTCCTATTGTTTGAGGTGCATCACATATTGCCTGATCAGGATTTATTTCAGTTTCGATAATTAAACCTTCTGCACCGGCTGCAAGCGCAGCCCAACTCATAGACTTGATTAGTTTTCTATCCCCACTGCTGTGAGAAGGATCAGCAAATATGGGAAATGGACATAATTCATGTGCCACAGGAATGGCGGAAACGTCCAATGTAAATCTCGTACTTGGT